>JBDTWG010000011.1:0-23793 GCA_040006855.1 Nitrospira sp. | reverse complement strand
ATCGGGCAAGCTTCGGTCAACGAGAGAACCTGTTTGGCATAAATCCGGGTGGGGGTCAGCAGGGTCTCGCCAAGCGCCCCGCCGAGTTCCGGTACTACACTATCAACCGTCAGCCTGCTCTTTTCAAAAAGCACCTTACGCACCAACGAAAACCCGTTGCTGTGCACGCCGGTCGAAGCAAGTCCAATGACGGCATCTCCCGGCATAATCTTGCGTCCATCGATCATCTTCTGGCGATCGACTACCCCAACGGCGAAACCGGCCAGATCGTACTCTCCCTCCGCATAAAATGAGGGCATCTCGGCAGTTTCTCCACCGATCAACGCACACCCTGCCTGGCGACAGCCGTCGGAAATCCCACGCACGACGGCTTCCGCCGTATTCAACGACAGTTTCCCGGTCGCAAAGTAATCGAGAAAGAACAGCGGCTCTGCACCGCTGACGGCGATATCGTTCACGCACATCGCCACCAGGTCGATTCCGACCGTGTCGTGCTTATCCATGAGAAAAGCGATTTTCAGCTTGGTTCCGACGCCGTCGGTCCCCGACACGAGCACCGGATCCTGATAGCGATTCGCTTGGAATCGGAACAGGCCTCCGAAGCCGCCCAGGTCGGTCAGGACTTCTGGTCGAAAGGTTGCCCGCACATGGGGCTTGATCCGCTCGACGAATTCATCACCGGCATCGATATCGACCCCGGCATCACGGTAGGTAGTCATAGGGTCGGCATCTTAGCTATGCAACAGACAGTTGGTCAACAGCAGGAGATGCCGAGGGAGATCCAGGCTGCTCAAAAAGGTCCTACAACAAGGCCGCAGGCGAGAAAGAACCGGAGGCGTACCCTGGGGTACGTTGAGGATTGTTTCGAGCCGAGAACGAAGTTGCAGGCCTTTTTCAGCAGCCTGACTAGCTTTCAGGGCGCATCTCGACATCCAGCAACTTAATCTTTCGATGCAGGTGGCTGCGCTCAATCTGGAGGTCTTCGGCGGTGCGGGAAATATTCCAATGGTGCTCCCGCAGCTTGCGGGCAATGAATTCCTTCTCGAAGGCATTGCGGGCATCGCGAAGAGAGTCGTAGGGCCTGGTCAATATCGTATTGCCCGGTTGAGCGCCTCCCATGACCGTTTGCGGGGCCGACAGATTGGGACGCACTTGCAACGCCACCGACGCATGCGAGGCCTCGATTACGGGACCCGGCACCATGATCATGAGTCGTTCGATCAGGTTGCGCAATTCGCGAATATTGCCCGGCCACTCATACTGCATGAAGACGTCCATGGCCTCCGGCGACACCTGTTTGATCTTCAGCCCTTGCTCTTCGGCATGCACATGCAGGAAATGCTTCACGAGAAGCGGAATATCTTCGCGACGGTCCCGCAACGGCGGCACGACGATCGGCACGACATTCAGCCGGTAAAAGAGGTCTTCCCGAAAGGTGCCCTTGTCAATTTCCTTCAAGAGATCCTTATTGGAAGCCGCCAACACCCGCACATCGACCTTGATCAATTTCGTCCCGCCGACCCGCGTGAACTGCTGCTCTTGAAGGGCTCGCAAGACCTTCGCCTGTGTACTCAGGCTCATATCCGCAATTTCATCCAGGAACAGGGTCCCGCTGTCGGCCTGCTCGAACTGACCACGCTTCATGGCCGTCGCGCCACTGAACGAGCCGCGCTCGTGCCCGAACAGCTCGCTCTCAATCAAGGTTTCAGGAATGGCGGCACAGTTCACCGCTACAAAAGGACGATCGACCCGAGGGCTATGTTGATGGATGGCCCTGGCCACCAGTTCCTTTCCGGTGCCGTTCTCTCCGCCGATCAAGACGCGACTGTTGGTCGGACCGGCTGTTTCGATAATTTGCTTCAATTGCTGCATGACCGGGGCACGCCCCACCAATTCGAACTTGCGTTCCACCTTGGTGCGAAGCGTCCGGTTTTCCTGCTCAAGCCGGTGCTGATCCAACGCATGCTTCACGCGCAACGTGACGTTTTCGAGCGACAGCGGCTTTTCAATGTAGTCATACGCTCCCAGCTTGATGGCTTTGACCGCCGTCTCGATCGACCCATGCCCCGACATCATCATGACCTGTGTATTGGGCACTAATTCCCGCAACCGTCTCAGCGTCTCCAGACCGTCCATCTCGGGCATCCAAATGTCCAGCATCATCAGTTCCGGCGGATTCACGGTGCACAGCTTCAGCGCCTCGACACCACTCTTGGCGACATTCACCTCGTAGCCTTCATCCTCCAGGATGCTGCTCAAGGAATTCAAAATCGATACTTCGTCATCTACGATGAGAATCGAGGCAGACATATCTTCTCCGCTACCCGCCGATCAGCGCCGTCACACCGGTAATTCGAACGTAAACAAAGCGCCTTTGGGCTGGTGATTCCCCGCGTGAATCTGTCCGTCGTGATCGGTCACGATCCGCCGCACGATGGCCAGCCCCAACCCGGTTCCGGTTTTCTTTCGCGAAAAATACGGCACGAATAACTTCTCTTGATCTTCCGGCGCGATACCCGTCCCCTCATCTGCCACCGTCACGATTGCCCGGTGCTGTTTCGTGTCATACCGAGTCTTGATCCAGAGGCGCCCCTTGTGATTCATCGCATGGATACCGTTATCGCACAAATTCACCAACACTCGCTTGATCTGCTCCCGATCGAAATTAAACGGCGGCAGGTCGGGGTCGAGTTCTACCACACAGTCGATCTCGCGATGCGCGCTCTGATAGAGGGCGACGACTTCCTTGACGACGTCATCCAGCGAGCCCATCGTCATGTGCGGCGCCGGCATTCGCGCAAACTTGGAGAACTCGTCCAGCATTTGTTTGAGGCTGGCCACCTCATTCACGATGACCTGCGTCGACTCGTCACAGATCCGGTCGAAGTCCGGAGCCTTGTCCTGGAACTTTTTTCGTAACCGTTGCGCGGAGAGCTGAATAGGCGTCAACGGGTTCTTGATCTCATGGGCGATCCGTTGCGCCACTTCACGCCATGCCGCCGCTTTCTGCGCCTTGATCAGTTCCGAGAGGTCTTCGAAGATCAACACGAAGCCGAGATCCCTGCTCGCTTCATCCTTCATCCGGGAGCAATGCACCCCGATGGTCAGGAATCGCCCCTGCAAGTCCAACTGACCCTCCACCGCGATATTATCCCGCTGGTCGCTCAGCATGCGATCGTAGACGGTCTGAAACAGGTCCAGTTTATATTCTTTGAACGCCTCATTCGCAGACCGCCCGCGAAACCGATCGGCCCAGAGCCCCAGCATGCGCTCGGCCGAAGGATTGAACGTCGTAATGATCCCCTGCCGATCGATGGACAAGAGCCCCGCGGCAATCGTATCGACCACCGTTTCGATGTAGGCGCGCCGGCGATCCAGTTCGAGGTTGGATTGCCGGAGCGACACGTTAGCCTCTTCCACCTTCGTTTTACTGCTCTGCAAATCGGCCGTCATGCGGTTGAAGGATTCGACCAGGGTCCCGATTTCATCCGTCGCTTTGGCTTCGATGCGGACCGACAGATCCCCATGAGCGATGGCGTCCGTGGCCTCGGCCAGCCGCTGAATCGGAACCGTGATCCCGCGTGCCACATAGAACCCGAACCAGGTGGCGCTGAACAAAATCATAACCGTAATGACTGCCACCAGGAGGTAGGCCCCTGCCTTGATGGGGTTCTTCATCGCCTTCATCTGTTTGTACTCTGCGTATTGGCGGCCGATGCTCTCCATCTTGCCAAGCAAGGATTCAGGCACATAGGCATCCACGACCACCACCCCGTCGATCTCTCCTCGACGGATGCTGGAGGCAATGGGCACGCCGGCCCTCACCAAGCGCCCCGTCTGAGCCTCTTGGACGGATGTGAGTTCCTGCTTGCCGTTGATCACCTGTAACACCAGTTGACCGATCGGCAGATCGAGCACGCTGACCGGCACTTCCGGATCGAGCGACTTGGTCAGTGTCTCCATTTTTGACGAAAACACTTCAATCCCGGCCGTCGCATACTCCGTTCGTTTTCGGGCGATCGCGGCAACCAGCAAATCGCGTTGCTCAGGCAGCAGCAGCTCTTCGCGGAAAATTTCATGGCTGATAGCGCGCGCGCTATTGATCGCCAAGGACACATGACCGGCATGGTGCATGCGCGCGACTTCGTACGAATCCTTCATGACATGTTCAATTTGATCGTTGAACCAGACATCGACCGCCTTATTGACTAACCCGCTGGCCACCAAGGCCAGCAAGACGGTGGGAATCAGTGAAAATCCGATGAAGGCGGCGACCAACTTTGCTCGGAATCCCGATCCCACGAGTCGATGCCGCCGCTCGAAATAGGCCTTGATGAGATTGCGGGATAGCAGCAGCGTAAGAACGACGAGGCCGATCAAGTCCAGATTGACCAGCAGAAGGACGAAGGCGTACCCCGTGCTCGGCAGAAAGGAATCCGACTCTGCACCCAGCGGAATGGCCGTCTGTGCATAGTAGAAGGTCAGGGCCAGGCAGGGCAGTAGAAGGATTAATACAATCCAGACCGGGCGGACATGGCGTTTTCGCCGCTCGCTTTCGGCCGAGGCGGACGACGATGGTTCCTTGTCACGCAGAACGCCTGGGGGGACGAGCTTTGTCATGTCCATCGATTCAGGCATCTACCAGACTCCGGCTCATCTCCTGCTCACGCGATCCAGCAACACTATAACGAATTTCGAGAGGAGTCTCAAAAGAACGTAGCGGTCCAGTTTGGTACCGTCCTCATTGAAGAGCAGTCACAGAGAAAGGCATGTAGAAAACAGGCGCGACCACCGAAGGGACGGACAGCGCGGAGCAGGACAACACACAGGAGGAGGTCACGGACTACGGGGTGTGAAGCGTCGATTTGCCGGAGGTCAAGCTGACAAATTTCATCCTCAACGCGTAGAGCATGTCTTTCATCACGACTTGCTCGTCCGGAGTCAGATTGCCCCGCGTTTTCTCCTCCAGCATGGAAAGCAGATCGATGATTTCTTTGGCTTGCGGAAGATTCAGAGGCATCGCCGGCTGCTGGGGATCCAATTGCTCACCCATGAGCATCAAGGCCGAACTTCCCATGGAGATCACGAAGGAAGAAAAGTTCACCGGGAGATGACCGGGCGATGTTTTCGAATCAGCGTGCTCGTGATGCGCCTCAGGAGCCGAAGGTGCAGCCGAGGAGGGCGGCGTTGGGACGGCCGATGGTGGAGGATCTTCACTCCGTCCACGACGGTCGCGGATGACGAATCCCTGGTCCTGTTCTTCACCCATGATAATGCCTCCGATCAGCCGACTGGAAATGCAGGGGCGTACCCTACCATAGGCCTTGGGGGGGCGCAAGACAGGATGGCCCGTTGAAGGTGCGAAAGAACTCAGCTAGAGTGACGCCAGGAAAGGGGTTACGCAATGTCTGCCCAGTTTGATAGAGTCATCGCCATCATGGCGCAGCTGCGGGCGCCCGGCGGTTGCCCCTGGGATCAAAAGCAGACGCATGAATCCCTCAAGCCCTACCTGATCGAGGAAACCTACGAAGCTTTGGACACCATCGATCGGCGCGACTTTGCCAAACTGAAGGAAGAATTGGGAGACGTGCTCCTCCAAGTGTTGTTTCATAGCCAAATCGGTACGGAACAGGGCACCTTCACCATCGACGAGGTGGTACAGCAACTGGGTGACAAGTTGGTACGCCGCCATCCGCATGTCTTTGGTGATGCCGCCACCACGGAGCCGGCCCTCAATTCCGACCAAGTGGTCCATCGCTGGGAAGACATCAAGCGTGCCGAGCGCAAGAACGCCGGGAAGGCGGAATCTCTCCTCCACGACATTCCTCAAGCACTGCCGGCCTTACTTCGCGCTTATCAAACCCAGGTTCGAGCCGCGCGCGCCGGATTCGATTGGCCCGAGGGACCACAGGGCTTGACCGACGTATTCGACAAACTGGACGAAGAAATCGCAGAACTGCGCGAAGCCATCAGCGACGCCGGCACGACGCCGCAACCCACCGCGGAAATGGCCGCAGAATTGGGCGATCTGTTCTTCTCTTTAGTCAACCTTGCCCGGCGCCTCAAGGTGAATCCAGAAGAGTCGCTTCGGCAAACTACCAACCGCTTTACATCCCGCTTCCATTTCATCGAGCAACAGGCCTCGCGTAGCGGACGAGCGGTCAACGATCTCAGCCTGGCGGAAATGGACCACTACTGGGAGGAGGCGAAACAGCTGGAGTCAGCTCAGCCTGCCGAAACAACCGCTCCCCCTCCTCCATCGTCCGGAGGGACAGGGACCCGCCCATGAGCGACGAACACAATCCCTACGAAGAAGGCAAACGGGCAGGACTCCATCCGCTCCTCGTGCTGTTCGGTGTGATTCTGGTGATGTGGCTGCTGATCAACCTGGCGGTCCCCAGCGGCAGACAGAAGCAGGCTGCAGGCCCGGAGATTTCACAGGTCATGACGGAGGATCCGGATGCGGCTCCGGTCATGTACAAGGTCCACTCGACCCTGACGGAGTTCAATGCCATAAGCGTCGTGGTACCGGCGCAGGTCACGGCGAGCCAGATCGTGGGCCTCCTGAAACAGTTCAAACAAGCCAGGTTAAACCATAGCTTGGGGACGATGCTCCCGGCTACCAGCCCCGGGCACAAACTCGGGGACCAAGCGGTCGCCGACCTGTATATATTCTCAGACCCGAAATACGCGACGCCGGATGTCGTCGGCACTTTGGCTCGGGGAGCCCATGCTCCTGGCAACCTCTATCCGCAGGTGATTCCCTTCGAAGAGGCCATGGAACAGGTGCGAGGACACTATCGCATCGACCTCAACGACACTAGTAACCCCGATACCGGTTCGATCGGATTTGCCGACGATTCCGGGGTGCACAGCAAACAATACCGCCGAATTTTTTAAGTCGCTCAATCGAAACGCCTCGCCCAGACTGCTTCCGATATCCCCAGGCCTTAGTGACACGCAAAAAATGTCCCTAGGTATTTTCATCTCCCACAGCATCTAGTGGGTCCAGGTCGAGGCCACCCCAATGCCTAAAACTTGTGCAGGCCGCTGAAGGAGCGGTCTGGTGAGGGCCTCTGACGAGAGAATCGCAGATATTCACACGCTTATCCACAGATTCTGTGCGCGAAGAGTCCACGAAGCATCGACCAGCATAATCGGGATCGCAGGACACCACGCCACGAGCTGGGTCGCAAAACAGCCCGGCAGGTAGCGGGGATCAGGAACCGGATGGTTGAGATGAGAGGCCGGTGAGTTTCTTGATCTCGGCACGTAAAGCATCTTGTTCCGCCTGGACCCAGGACTCCAGTTGCGGAAAGTACTGGGACCATGATTCGGTGAACGGCGGCACCAAGAAATCACCGCGTTCCTTCAGCATGCCTTCCGCCTCTGCGATCCGAAGCTTCTGGTCACCGATCTTGCGAGAAACAAATTTATTCAAGATCAGCTGTTGCCCGGGGCTACCGACAACGGGTCCCAGCAACGTCCCCTTCACATACTCCAACTCTTCCGCCAGCGCGATTTTTACTCGTACGGCATGGGTCGCCGCCCAGGTTGCCCGCTGAATCGAATAGTCATAGGAGAACACCGGCTCGCGCGGCTCGCGAAAGGGTCCGGTGACATCGGAAATCACTAATTGGTCATTCAACATCGCTGCATTCCTTCTCTTCCAGACTTGGTCTCAACATTGAACGTTATGTCATCGTGGCTTGCAAATAACGAAGTGTCTGCGCCGCCATCTCAGTGCCGTCCCGGATGCAGTCGGGAATACCCACCCCACGATACCCCGCTCCCGTGATGCCCAGGCCGCCGAATCGTGAGAGCGCTGCCTCCAACTGCGCGAGCCGATCGAGATGCCCGATCGTATACTGCGGCATCGCTCGATGCCATCGATTCACCTCCACATAATGAGGCGTCGCCCGCAGCCCAACGATGGCGGCCAGTTCCGCTCGCACACACTGCGTCAACGCCTCATCGTCGCGTTCTAAAATCGCGTCCCGGCCCACGCCTCCGAGGTAACAACGCACCGACACCTCCTGCGGAGGCGCACGATGGGGCCATTTACGCGACGTCCAGGTCGCGGCGATCAGATCACGCCCCTCGATCCGCGGAACCACGAAGCCGAATCCTTGTAACCGGTTGCTCACCGCGTCAGCCGGATAAATGAGAGAAATGGTCGCGGTCGAGGCATAGGGAATCATGTCCATCAACCCACCGGCCAGGGGAGACAATGGCCGAACCAATTCAGCGCTCACATAGGCCGGCGTCGCCAATACCAGGGCCTCCGCTGATAGAGCCGTGCCGTCCGAGCAGATCACATCGTACATCCAGCGACCGGCCTGGTGGGATCGCACCCGCACCGCCTCAGCCTGAACGCCTGCTTTCAGAATTCCGCCTGCTTGCTGGATGTGACTGGCAAGAACGGTCACCAAATCCCCGAGGCCATTTCGCAGGGTCACGAACATGGTGTGCCCGGGACGCCCGCTGGTCCCCTGTCGAGCCCTGGCTCGACGGGCCGCCATCATGCCGCGAATCACGCTGCCGTGCTGCTGTTCCAACTCGTAAAACCGAGGGAACGTCGCGCGCAGGCTCATCTGTTCAGCATCACCGGCATAGATGCCAGCCATCAACGGTTCCATCACCCGTTCGCACGCATGCCGTCCGAATCGCCGCCGGAAAAATGCGGCGAGCGATTCATCATCGGTGGAGCGGCGCGGCGGAATCAAGACGTCGCACCCCATACGCGCGAGGTCCATCCACGACAATAACCCGCTACGGAAAAAAGGCCCTAACTGAGTCGGTGTAAACGTGACCAGCCCTTCGGGTAATTCGTGCAACTGACTGCCCCACAACACACTCGCCTTCTTTTCGACGGGGTTGGTGTTGATGAGCTGATCGGTCATTCCAAGGCGTTGGCATAGGTCCATGGCCCAGGGTTTTTGCGACAGAAATGAATCCGGCCCTGCCTCCATGACCAGCTGACCGACTCGATGTGTCACGATTCTTCCACCCCAGGTCGGCGCGGCGTCGAGGATGGTACAAGTGACCGGCACATCAGCCTGAGCCGCCTGATCCAAAAGGGCAAAGGCCGTGGAGAGGCCGGAGATGCCTCCACCGACAATGACGACTGACTTGGGTGTGCGCGCCACGGGTTGTGCCGCTAGTGAACGAGCGAGGATTCGTGCGCTTCTACGACCGACGTCACAATGTCGATCAGTGGAGCCGAGGCGTTCAACATGGGTATACGTTCCAACTGCATGCCCTTCGTACGGGCGAGCTGCGTCAACTCGATATCGATATCGTACAAGGTTTCCACATGGTCGCAAATGAAGCCGATCGGTGCCACCAGCACATGCCGATGACCTGCCTGGGCCAATTCAGCCAACGTCTCTTCAACCGACGGGCCGAGCCACTTCTCGCCGGATCGTCCTTGGCTTTGATAGGCGAATCGCGTCGGCTGGCTGCCAAGCTGTTCGCAAACTGCCTGGACCGTTCCTTTGACTTCTTCCGGATAGGGGTCCTTCATGGCAACCACCCGCTCCGGCAGACTGTGGGCCGTAAACAAGATCGGCACGCGTGAGCGAACCTCAGAAGGGAACTTCTGCAAGGTCTGATGAACATTGTCGGCGATACTCGCAATCAGCAACGGGTGGCGATGCCAACTCGGGACAAAACTGATCGGCGTCTCGCTGGACAGGTCGGTCCGCGCCTCTTCAACCTTCTTCATATAGGCTCCGATGCTGAGCGAAGAATACTGCGGCGCCATGCAGAGACCGATGACCCGTTCTGGAAAATCTTCGAGCAACTCGGCGTAGGTTTCCTTGATAAACGGATGCCAGTGCCGCAATCCGACATAGCACCGGTATCGCTCTCCAGCAGGCCGATTCAGTCGCTGTTCCAATGCTCTTGCCACCTCACGGGTGATTTCGAGCACGGGAGACTTCCCCCCGGTGACACGGTACCGATTGCGAATTTCCTCGACGAGCTCCGGCGATGTCGCGCGACCGCCCCGCACATCCATGAGGTACGCTTCGACATTCTCCAGACGGTCGGGTCCCCCCATCGCCATCAGCAGCACGGCAACCGGTCGTTGCGGTCCAGACATCGTTCCTCGCTACTCCTCACACATGACACATCTATCGTCGTTCGCAGAATGTTGAATGCTCAATGCGTACATGAACAGCGAGCATTGAGTATTGCGACGCCTAGCGCGCGCTCAGCTTATGTACCAGATCGACCGTCGCAGCCACATGCTCGACCGGCGTGTTGGGAAGAATCCCATGCCCGAGGTTAAAAATGTGTCCTGGGCGTCCGGCGGCGCGCCGCAAAATATCCGTGACCCGTCGCTCGATTTCATGGATCGGTCCGAATAACGTGACCGGATCGAGGTTCCCCTGCACCGCACGATCATGGCCCACCAGTGCCCAGGCTTCGTCGAGCGGGATTCGCCAATCGATCCCGATCACATCGCCACCCGCCTGGCGCATCGATTTCAGAATCGCCGTAGTACCGGTGCCGAAGTGAATGAGGGGCACACCTTCATGCTTTAATCCCTCAAAAATGAGCTGCACATGCGGCATGACGTATTCGACATAATCCCCGGCGGACAGACACCCGACCCAACTATCGAACAGCTGCACAGCCTGGGCGCCGGCCTTGATCTGGCGACGGAGATAGCCGGTAATCACCCGCGCGAACTTATCCATCAAGCGATGCCAGACCTCCGGCTCGCTATACATCATCTGTTTCGTATGGATATAGTTCCGGGAGCTGCCCCCTTCAATGGCATAACTTGCCAGGGTAAACGGCGCCCCGGCAAATCCAATCAACGGCACCCGCCCGGCCAACCTCGTCCGGGTGAGACTGATCGCATCCATCACGTACTGGAGTTCGGTGTCGTCGATCGACTTGAGCCGTTCCACCGCGGCTCGATCCCGCACGGGATTGTGAATGATAGGTCCCTCGCCCTCCGCAAACTCCAGGGAAAGCCCCATCGGTTCAAGGGGAAGGAGAATATCCGCAAAGATGATGGCGGCGTCGAGCGCAAACCGGTCAATCGGCTGCAGCGTGACCTGTGCGGCCAATTCCGGTGTCTTGCACAGGTCCAGAATTGAATGCTTCTCTCGCAACCGACGATATTCGACCATGTAGCGGCCGGCCTGGCGCATGAACCAGACAGGGGTACAATCGACCGGTTCGCGCCGGCATGCTTTAAGAAATCGATCATTCATAGTGGAGCGCATTTTAGAGGGGCAGTCTGAACAGAGTCAAACAGTTATGTGCCGCTAGGCACACATCGACACCCCGACAGACAGCCAGCGGGAAGGCCTCACACCACTGTCCATTTTACGTTCTGAATTGGGTCAGGAGCGCAGGCCTGCAGGTCGAAAAAAAACTCACGACATTTTTCCGTGAATCTGTGTATAATCATCACACGTGTACCCGAGCCTACGTGACATCGCTCAAGTGAGCGACACAACCCAAAGCATCCAGCGGCCTGCCCCATCGTATCACTCACAAGCGCCGCGATGATTAAGTGACGTCAGTGGAACCACGGCGCGACCCCTCGGCAATGCATCCTTAAGACTCAAAGACTCGCATAAATAATGTGGAGGTGGCATGAGTAGTGATCTGCAGCCGCTCACCTTACCTGAACGTGGTGAGCTGTCAAAAAGCGCTGAGCAACCCAAGGGTGACGCCCCCTGGCTCACCGTCGTACGGTGGTTCGATTCCTGGGCCGGCGTTGACCTCACCCGCACCGATGATGCGCCAGCTTCAGTAGACTGGTTACGGGCTATCCCACTCATCATTGTTCACCTGCTCTGCTTGGGCGTGTTTATCGTCGGATGGAGCTGGACAGCCGTGGGCGTAGCCGCCGCCTTCTATTTCGTGCGCATGTTTGCGATCACGGGATGGTACCACCGCTATTTTTCGCACCGCACCTTCAAGACCTCGCGAGCCTGTCAGTTTGCCTTTGCCTTGCTCGGGTCTTCCTGTGCACAGCGCGGTCCCCTCTGGTGGGGCGGACACCATCGCCACCACCATGTGTATTCGGACAAGCCGGAAGACACCCATTCAGTACGGCAAGGTGGGTTTCTGTGGGCTCACATCGGCTGGATCTCGTCCAAGAAATTTTTTCCACCGCGCCTGAAGAGCATCGGCGATTTTGCCAAATTTCCGGAGCTGCGGTTTCTCGATCGATTCGATACCCTCGTCCCGACGATCTGTGGGTTTGGTATGTTCGGCTTGGGCAAGTTGCTGGAGACCTATGCTCCAAGCCTGGGCACCAACGGCCCCCAGATGTTGATTTGGGGTTTCTTTGTCTCCACCGTGGCCTTGCTTCACGGCACCTGCACGATCAACTCGCTTTCGCACGTGTACGGGTCTCAGCGCTACAAAACCGGGGACGACAGCAAGAACAACTTCTTCCTCGCCATGATCACGCTCGGCGAAGGTTGGCACAATAATCACCACTACTACGCGGCCTCGACCCGCCAGGGTTTCTACTGGTGGGAAATCGACATTACCTACTACATGTTGAGGGGACTGCAAGCAGTGGGACTCATCTGGGATATTCGGGAAGTACCCGCGCACGTGCGGGAAGGCAAGAATAAACTCGCTTAGTTCAAGAATCCAGGCGGGCGCTCGGCGCCCGCCTCTTTACCGATCTACACCCATTCCGACTCATCAGCCGATTCGGTCGTACTCCCCGGCTCAGAGACCAACCGCTCTCGAATCTCTCGGCTGATGGAATCAATCTCTTCGACTTCCTGCTCAGTCGCAATCCACGCATCTTCCGGCACCAGCTCGATGCGGTAGTGGTTCTTGCGCTTCGAAAACCATTCGAAGTAGGGATGCGGAACCAGATGCGGATGCGGGTCGAAGGAAATCAAGCTCACCTCGCCGATTTGAGGCATTTCCACATCGCCCAACACCTGACCGGCGAGATCCTCGTCGGCGAATCGGCTATTCCTAAATCGAATCACCTTGCCTGACACCTCTCCCCGAGCATTGCCAATGAGGTAAAAATCGACGGGGCCCAACACTGCGAACGTGACGCGGCCGACGACCGTGCCGTCCTGCCGGTTATCGAAAAATCCCTCTTGTACCCACCGGCTGTTGCCGAATTTCTGAGCCACTTTAGCCTCCTTCCGAATGCGCCTGCGCAGACTTGGGATGCGCCGGCGATACCTCGCCTGTCGCCCATGACCCCAGCAAGACACCGCCGAGAATCATGGCGCTACCAAACCATCCCTGCGCATCAAGGGTCTCGCCCAGGAAATACCAGGCCAACCATGCTGCGACGGCCGGCTCTGCGGCAAACAACAATGCCACTTGCTGGGCGGGAAGAAGCCGTTGCGCCCACATCTGGACGGCGAACGCTCCCGTCGCCAGAACACCGGTGACCACCAAACCGACGACCAAGACGCGAGTCGGCTCGAACATCGATGCCGTCGGATGCTCCCACCACATCGTGCCCAACATGGCGAGGGTCATAAACAGCAACTGCCATGCGAACAGGGAGACTGAATCCGCCACGCGGGTATAGCGCTCCAAACAGACCATATGGGCGGCAAAGGCTGCGGCACTCCCCAACGTCAATAGATCTCCCAGGTTGGCGGAAGCGGTCGGACGGACAAGGAACCAGAGTCCCACTAGCGCAATGCCGTTGGAAACCCAGGTATGCACACCGAGACGACGCAGGTACAGGGGGACGAACACGACGTAGAGCACGGTGATGAAGGCCGAATTGGATGCCGTCGTGAAGCGAAGGCCGACCGTCTGCAACACATAGCCCAGAAACAGCCAGCCCGTCGCGATCAGGCTGATCCGCAATGTAAACGCATCCTTCACCAGTCGCCGTCGCGCGAGCAGCAGGACCGCAAGCACGACGATCATGCCAAGGAAAAACCGCAGGAAGAGAAACGAGAGCGGAGAAATTTGTTCGAGTGCGGCTTTGGTCGCTGGAAACGTCGCCCCCCACACAAATGTGGTGAGGAGTAGCGCGAGTTGAGGCATGGCGAAGAGAGATGAGAGGCGAAACTAGTACATAGCGAAATAGACGTGTCGAGAGGGCCTAGGACCCACCATACCACTCCGTTCAACATGGCACATCAGGGCTTATGGTTTACAGAGCGCACATTTGCGCTCATCACTGGTGCCGGCCTGTTCCATAGCCGCGAGCGCCCGCTCCTTGTCCGGGTAATCGAACCAGCCGCCCTCCCAGAAATCACTGCTTGAGACGCTGGAAGGCACTTCCGAGCAGCGATCCCGGTGAAGCGTCACTCGATCGATCGCCCGTGCAATATGAAGCCAATAGACCATGGTACCCCGTCTAATGCCTGCGTCACTGTCGCCGGCGGACACCCTATCATGCGAAAAGGCAGAAGGGCAATTGCGCCCGAGGCGCCCTGTCGCAGCGAATCAGTGACGATGATGAACGTCTGGTGATGTGATGAAACCGGGAGGTCGCCCTATGGCAGGAGCAGCCACTCATCCTTCTCGATCACGGTCTTGACGCCCGTCTCCAATTTCTTGACGTCCTTCTCGTCGAAGAGACGCATGTAGCGCTCGATCCGGTCCGGATCGTCGATACGTTCTTCCTGCATGACACCACTGTTGCCTTTGTACTTCCGAATTAACAGGGGCATTTGAAACCGTCCTCCAATTGTGACTCGCGTTTCGGCACAAGTTTTCGGTACAATAGTGCAAAGATATGCACAGGGTCAAGCGTAACCAGCAGGGGAACCGCTTTATCCAGGCTTACACCCCGGCGCTCGGCCATGGGGCTTTATCCAAGGAGTCGGCTATGCCGGTCTACGAATATCGTTGCGAACAATGCGCACACCAGTTTGAGGCCACTCAATCTATCCATGCGAGGCCTGAAGATACCATCTGTCCGCAATGCAAAGGAATCGGCGCCACGAGGGTGCTGTCCGCATTTGCCTCCCAGGTGAAGGGAACCCATAAGACCGGATTCAAGGAAATGCAGGCCTACAACATGCTGCACGAGCGGATGGATCGGTTCTCCAAACTTCCTCCCGCCATGGGCAAACGGGTGGATGTCACCTCGGACATGATGTCAGGGGACATGATCTCAGGTGATGGCAAACCCACCTCCACCGAGGGTAACGGCTCTTGAAATAAAATTAGCACAGGCCGGCTACCTGTTTCGCCCACCTCCTCACGCCGTCTGGCAGGGCAGCACACCGGCTCAACGATCGATAGGAAGAAACGTTCAGCATGCACACCCGTATCAGCGGATTTGTCTGTGCCGCCCTCTTCTACTTCATCGCACTGCCGACCTCTGCCGAGGTGGCGGGATCGCTCATCATCGCCGGTCACGGCCCCGAACAACGCATGATGGAATCGCTGGCCCACGCCTTCGAAAAAGCCAATCCCCGCGCCTATCTCGACGTTATATTCGACGACAAGTCAAAACCCATCGAAATGGTGAAGGCCAACCAGGCAAGGATTGCCGTCACTGGAACTGCGGAAGCCGGGCTTCGATCCCTTCAAATTGCCTGGGACGGAATTACCATTATGGTGCACCGGTCGAACTTCACGAAGGAAGTCACCAAGCAAGAGATCGCCGAGCTGTTTTCGGGAAAATTCAAGATGTGGGCCGATCTGGGTGGGCCGGATACCAAAGTCCTCCTCATCGACCGACCCCGGAATGAAAATAACCGCGATGCCTTCGAGCAACAGCTTCACATCGTCGGCAAGATTCCTGACGGCACCAAAATAATCGCGAAAGACGAAAAAGTCATCAAGACGATCGCCGGCACACTCCCACCCAACTCGGCGGTCGCCTATGTCTCGCTTGGCCAAGCCTTGGAGGCCGTCGCCTCCGGTGTGCCAGTTCGCCTGCTACCGGTGGATAAGGTGGAACCGGAAACACCCACCGTCAAGGATGGCCGCTACCCGCTGCGCCGCCCGGTCTTGCTGCTCTCGAACAGCGGGCCTGATCCGCTCGTCGAAGCATTCGAGCAATTTGCGCTCTCGGATGACGGGCAAAAAATCATCAGTGAATTCTATACGCCGCTCCCGAAGACATCATCTCCATAAAGGAGGCATTCATGCGCTCTACAATCATCTCGGTCATGGCCCTCGCCCTGGGTTTGATATTCGTGACCATCCACACTAGCCATGCTCAAGAAGGAGCGATGGTGGAAGGGGCGGGATTTACCATGTTCGACACAGAATCCATCAAGGGATTCGACGCCAGCAAGGTGGAGAAAGATCCGGTCTGCGACCGCTCGAAACGCCCCTCTATCGCCAAGGTGGAACCGGATGAAGCTAAACCGGGCGACAAGGTGACGATTAAAGGCGAAAATTTCGGCAGTAAGGAGTGCTTCCACGGCGTGACCTTTAGCGCCGCCTCCAAAGAGAAGGTCGACTATCAATTTCTGAATGACACCACCATCGAAGCGGTGGTGCCGGAGGCGAAGGCCGGCATGTCCTTTATTATCGTGGTGGCCGGCGGCGGCAGCGCCCAATCCAAGCCGGTGCTCATCCAAACCAAGTAAAATCTCCAAGGGGCAGGAGGTTCACCACTTCCTGCCCTTCCCTCCCGCCTTCGATCTGTCGTCCTCGTTCGTCTCGACATCTCTCTTGACCCTATGCTAGGTTACGCGATCTTTTTTGGAGGCGAACCAGAGGTGAGCTGCGGCTCCAATCCTCTCGCAATCCCATCATGTTTCGGAAAATCCTGGTTGCCAACCGTGGCGAAATCGCCATGCGCATCATCCGTGGCTGTCGCGAGCTCAATATCGCGACGGCGGCGATCTATTCCGAAGCCGATTCCTCCGGCATCTACGTCAAAAAAGCCGACGAGTCCTACCTCGTAGGTCCGGGACCCGTCAAAGGTTTCCTGGACGGGAAACAGATCGTGGAGATCGCGAAGCGCATTGGCGCCGATGCGATCCATCCCGGATACGGGTTCCTCTCAGAAAACGCAAAATTCGCCCGCCTCTGCCAAACGTCCGGCATTACCTTCATTGGTCCGTCTCCGGAGACGATTGACCTCATGGGCAACAAGGTCAAGGCGCGGCAGATCGCGCAACAGGCGGGCGTCCCGATCGTTCCAGGCACCGAGGGCGGAGTGACCAGCCTCGAGGAGGCCCTGGCATTCGCCCATCGTATCAACTACCCGGTCATGATCAAGGCCAGCGCCGGCGGCGGGGGCCGCGGCCTCCGGGTCGTCCGATCCGACCAGGAGCTGCGTGAGAATATGGAAGTCGCGTCGCGGGAAGCGCAGGCGGCCTTCGGTGACGGCAGCATTTTCATCGAGAAGTATATTGAGCGTCCGCACCATATTGAATTTCAAATCCTGGGCGACAAACACGGCAACATCATCCACCTGGGGGAGCGAGATTGCTCCATCCAACGCCGGCACCAGAAGCTGATCGAAATCGCCCCTTCGCTGGTCCTGACGCCGAAACTGCGCGCGCAGATGGGCGAAGCCGCCATTGCCATCGCCAAAGCGGTGCACTATGACAATGCCGGCACGGTCGAGTTCCTCCTCGACCATGAAGGGCATTTCTACTTCATGGAGATGAACCCGCGACTCCAGGTCGAACATACGGTCACGGAACAAATCACGGCCATCGACATCGTCCGCAATCAAATCTCCATCGCGGCAGGCAAGCCCCTGGAGATTCGCCAGAAGGATGTCACGCTGCAGGGCCATGCGATTCAGTGCCGCATTAACGCCGAGGACCCGCGCAACAACTTCATGCCCTGCACCGGCACCATCACGGCGTACCTTTCACCGGGCGGCATCGGGGTCCGCATTGACGGAGCCGTCTACCGCGACTACACGATTCCGCCCTACTACGATGCGCTGCTGGCGAAACTCACCGTCCGCGGGCGCACGTGGGAGGAAACGGTCAGCCGCATGCGGCGCTCGCTCGAAGAATATGTCCTGCGCGGAGTCAAGACGACGATTCCGTTCATGAAGAACATTATGATGGAACAGGATTTTCAGGCCGGACGGTTCGATACGTCCTACCTGGAGACCCATCCGGACCTGTATCAATACGAAGAGTCCGAGGAGCCTGAGGACCTGGTGTTGGCGATCTCCGCAGCAATCGCCGCCTACGAAGGACTCTGACCCTCCCCAGCCACAAGGCAGCAACACCTAAACCCTGTCACGTACGCGGATCCGCCGCCCAAGGCCGCCAGTATGGCAACGAAAAAGACCAAGAAAGCCGTTTCCCCAAAACGTGCCACGAAGAAACCGCCCGCCAAATCCGTTCGACCGGCTGCTACACGCAGCGTCAGGAACGTGCAACCGGCGAAGCCTGAGCTTGCGTTGGAGCCGGCGCCGGGAAAGAAACTTTTACTGACCGACGTGGCCTTCCGCGACGGGCATCAGTCGCTGCTGGCCACGCGGATGCGGACGGAGGACATGCTCCCGATCGCCCAGAAGCTGGACGCGATCGGGTATTGGTCGTTGGAAGTCTGGGGCGGAGCGACCTTCGATACCTGCCTGCGGTTTCTCAAGGAAGATCCCTGGGAGCGGCTGCGCGCCCTCCGCGAGGCGATGCCCAACACCAAGCTACAGATGCTGCTGCGCGGACAAAACCTCGTGGGGTACCGGCATTACGCCGATGACGTCCTCGACAAGTTCATTGAACGATCAGCGGCGAATGGAATCGACGTCTTCCGTATTTTTGATGCGCTGAACGATGTCCGCAACCTCGACCGGGCCATCCGTGAGGTGAAGGCTTGCGGGAAACACGTCGAAGCGACGATTTGCTACACCGTGAGCCCCGTCCACAGCCTCGACCGGTTCGTATCGATGGCGAAGCAATTGGAAGATCTGGGGACCGACACGCTCTGCATCAAGGACATGGCCGGCCTGCTCGCCCCGCTCGATGCCTATCATCTGATCCGCCGGCTCAAAAAAGCCGTACAGGTCCCCATCCATCTCCATACCCACTACACCTCGGGGATGGCCTCAATGTCGTCCCTCATGGCGATCCTGGGCGGGTTGGACATGTTAGATACCTCCGTGTCTCCACTGGCGGGCGGGACCTCGCATCCGCCGACCGAGACCATGATCGCCAGCCTGCGCAATACGCCATACGATACAGGCCTGGATCTGCGGCAGTTCGAACCGGTCACCGAGCACTTCCGCAACGTGCGCCGCAAGTATCGTCAGTTTGAAAGCGACTTCACCGGCGTGGATGCGGAAATCCTCACCTCGCAAATTCCCGGCGGCATGTTGTCGAATCTCGCCGCGCAATTGGCTGAACAGAATGCGATCGATCGCATGAAGGAAGTGCTCGATGAGGTGCCTCGGGTACGCAAAGAAATGGGCTACCCTCCGCTGGTCACGCCGTCCAGCCAGATCGTCGGCACGCAGGCGACGCTGAACGTACTGACCGGCGAACAGGGCGAGCGCTACAAAGTGATTACCACCGAGACGAAGAACTATTTCTTGGGGCTATACGGCCGTGCGCCAGGTGCGCTCGACAAGGCCGTGATGGCGCGGGCGATCGGCGACGAAGAACCGGTCAAGGGCCGGCCGGCCGACCGGCTGGAGCCGGAATTCGAGAAACTCAAGAAGGATATGCCCGAGACAGCGACCACCATCGAGGATCAATTGTCGTTCGCGCTGTTTCCGGCCATCGCCAGGGACTTTTTCGAAGCGCGCGAACGCGGCGAGCTCCAACCTGAGCCGCTTGAGCCGGCCGAAACCAAGGGTCCAGCCGTGGCGCACGACCTCCACCTCGCCCCGGCAGAATTCAACATCACCGTGCACGGCGAAACGTACCACGTCGTGGTGTCCGGTTCAGGCCGCACCACCGACGGCCGCAAACCCTACTACATCCGCGTCAACGACCGCCTGCAGGAAGTCTCCCTGGAACCCTTGCAGGAGGTGCTCGCCGGTGTGCCTGAAGCACCCACGACCAGCAGCACGGCCAAACCGAAGCGGCCCAAGCCCACCAAGCCCGGTGACGTCGCGCCTCCCATGCCAGGCCGAGTCGTGAAGGTGCTGGTGGCGGAAGGGGCCCAGGTGAAAACCGGCGATCCGCTGTTGATCATCGAGGCGATGAAGATGGAGAGCCAAGTCCCAGCGCCCATGGATGGGCGGGTGACGGCCATCCTCGTCGCCGAGGGAGACAACGTCAAGATCGACGAGACCGTCCTGCAACTGGAGTAGTCGATCATGCTTCCAGCGTGGCTCGTCCGGCTGGCAACGCTCCCATCGACCACTCTCGCAACTGTCTGTATCGCGGCGATCCTTATGAGCGGTTGTGCGGGAACTCCAGACATGCCTCCCTGGTTCGACGGCATCCAGCGATTTCCCATCAAGACCGCATCAGTCAATGGCCATCGCATCGCCTATCTCGACGAGGGCCAGGGCCCACCGCTTATCCTGATCCACGGCTATGGCGGATCCATGTGGCAATGGGAATATCAGCAGCTTCCCTTGTCCGCCCACTTCCGTGTCATTACGCCGGATTTGATCGGATCCGGCCTCTCGGATAAGCCGGATCTCGATTATCGGCCCGAAGAGCTCATCGAATCAGTCCGTGGCCTCATGGACGAGCTGAGCCTCACCACAGCCACACTGGTCGGCAATTCCATGGGAGCGGGCGTGGCGATCGGCATGGCGCTGATCCATCCTCATCGGGTCGACCGACTGGTGTTGATCGACGGCTTGCCTGACCATGTGCGAGAACGCCTGGCCAGCCCGCTGATGCAACGCGCGGTGAATACCCGCGTACCGGTGTGGCTGGTGCGTCTGGGCAACTGGCTGTTCCCGAGCACCGGCACAAACGCGGTGCTCAAGGAGATTGTCTTCGACCATGCTTTGCTGACGCCGGCAGTCCTTGATCGGTCCAACCGAAATCGACAACGAGCGAACCTCATCGCGCCTCTGCTGTCGATCCGAGACAGCCTGCCTTTATGGGAACAACACTTTGCGACCAGGCTCAACGAAATCCACCACCCCACCTTGATTCTCTGGGGCGAAAAGGATCGACTCTTCCCGCCACAAGTCGGTCGCGACCTGCAAGCCGCCATTCCACAATCCACACTGAAGATCATCCCCGCCTCCGGCCACATCCCACAATGGGAACAACCCCAGATCGTCAACCGACACCTTATCGACTTTTTACAACCTTGACAGAGCGCCAAACGCATCCATACAGTGGCCAAGATACCTTCGACGCCGTTTCTTTATTGATGGAGATTTCCTATGCGACCGACGCCATTCCATTCTCTGGCCCCTTACTTACTGCCTTGCTGTCTAGCCCTCTCCGGCTGCGGGACATTGCCCAGCGCAGGCACACCTGATTTTGCGTACAAGAACCTCGCGGTGGCCGACGGCAGCGCCGTGGCCGGCGAAGGCAATAACATCCTCTTTCAAGGCAAACCCATGGCGCTCTCTGGCATGGGTATCAAGGTCGGCGACAACCTGCGAGATGTGAAACTGGTCCAAACGGACCTCTCGATGGTCAACATCAACGAGACCAAAGGTAAAGGGAAGGTCCGCATTATCAGTATCGTCCCGTCGCTCGATACGAAAGTCTGCGAACAACAAACCCACTATCTGAGTGAAAAGAACAAGGGCCTGGATCGGATGGTGGAACTCATCACCATCAGCATCGACACGCCCTTCGCGCAAAAGCGCTTCGCGGAAGAGGCGAAGATCGCGAATGTGACCTTTTTGTCCGATTTTCGCGCCGCCGATTTCGGCAAGGCGCACGGCCTGTTGCTTAAGGATCCTCATCTCTTGAGCCGCGCGGTGATGGTGGTGGACAAGCAGAACAAAGTCCGCTATCTCCAAATCACGCCCGAGCTCGCACAACTGCCGGACCTCGATGAGGCATTCCGATTCGCACATTCGCTCATCACCGCCAGCTAAGCCAGCATCGATGGTAAACACGCGACCTTGGCCAGCAGGAGGGTCAAAACAGTGGTGGCAAGGCCGCAGCGAGGTCCACGGCGCGAAGTAGCATGGGCGCCACGTTTGTGGGCGCCGGCGAAACGGCAGTGTCTTAGAGGCGAGGCGTAGGATTGCAGGTACATTGAGCCTCTGAGCGAAGCGAGAACGATGCCAGCAGCCGTTTTCACCATCCTGCAGTAGAGGTGTCATGGCGCACTACGACCTCCTAGTCATCGGCACCGGCCCCGCAGGCCAGAAAGCCGCCATCCAGGCGGCCAAACTGGGCAAGAAGGTCGGCATCATCGAACGCAAACTGGTCGTCGGCGGCGTCTGCACGAATACCGGCACGATCCCCAGCAAATCTCTCCGCGAAGCCGTCCTCTACCTCTCGGGGTTCCACCAGCGTGGCCTGTATGGCGCGAGTTACCGCGTCAAACAAGACATCACGATGGAGGACCTGACCTTCCGCTCCAATTACGTCATCAAACGGGAAATCGAAATCATCCACAACCAGATGGCTCGGAATAATGTCGAGATGTTTGTCGGCACCGCCGCATTCGTGGATGCGCATCGCCTCAGCATTGAGAGCCCGCGTGACCACAGCGAACATACCGCCGACTTCATTGTCATCGCCTGCGGGACACTTCCCGCCAGACCGGCTCATATTCCGTTCGACGACGAAACCATCATCGATACTGACGGCCTCCTCACGCTGAAGCAGCTCCCCAAGTCCATCACCATCATTGGCGGCGGAGTGATCGGAACGGAGTATGCCTCGATCCTGGCCATGATGGGTATTCCTGTCACCCTCATCGAGCGTCGGCCTCGCCTCTTGGAATTTGTGGACACGGAACTCATCGAGGCGCTGCAGTACCACATGCGCAGCATCGGCGTCACACTGCGGTTCAATGAAGAGGTCGTAGCGGTCGAGGCGCATCCCGCGCAACAGGTGATTGTCGGCTTGAAGAGCGGCAAGGAGATCGCCG
The DNA here is from genome assembly GCA_040006855.1 of Nitrospira sp. Classification (GTDB taxonomy): domain Bacteria; phylum Nitrospirota; class Nitrospiria; order Nitrospirales; family Nitrospiraceae; genus Nitrospira_A. The sequence continues at coordinate 903 of JBDTWG010000011.1, read as the reverse complement.
CCACGACCGTGCTCTATTCAGTGGGCCGAATCGGCGCGAGCGCCCGGCTCAACCTGGAGGCAGTCGGACTGGCCGCAGACCAGCGCGGACGGCTGCAGGTGAATGAGCACTATCAAACCGCGGTTCCACACATCTATGCGGCCGGCGACATCATCGGCTTTCCCGCATTGGCCTCCACGTCGATGCAACAGGGCCGTCACGCCGCCTGCCATGCCTTTGGGATTCCCTTTCAGACGCAGTTGGAATTGATGCCGTATGGCATCTATTCGATTCCAGAAATTTCCATGGTCGGCCGCAACGAAGACGAGCTCACCATAAACGGAGTCCCCTATGCCGTCGGCATCGCTCGCTACCGGGAAATCGCCCGCGGGCAACTCATCGGCGACGACATCGGCATGCTGAAGCTCCTCTTTCACCACAAGACGCGCGAGTTGCTCGGCGTCCATGCCATCGGCGACGGCGCGACGGAACTCATCCACATCGGTCAAACCGTCATGGCCTATCATGGCCTGATCGATTATTTTGCGGATGCCGTCTTCAATTACCCCACCCTCGCGGAATGTTACCGGGTTGCCGCCCTGGATGGCATCAACCAATTGCCCAGGCCCTGGACACCCCGGGGCTGAAGCATCGTTCGTGGAACGTGCAGCGCACGAAGACATGGCCGGCATGATTCCGTATCGTTCGTGGCTCGCGAGATGCGATCCAGGAGATACGCGTGACGACGAAGGAGGAACCGGATGTCATTTTCCAATCATCTTCGCAAACTTGCCCAGCCCGTGTGGGACGCGCAGCTGACCCATCCGTTCGTGATCGCCCTCGGCAAGGGCACGCTGCCGGAACGCAAGTTCCGCTACTACATCCTGCAAGATGCCCGCTTCCTCGCGGATCTTGCCCGCGTCT
>JBDTWG010000010.1:0-24528 GCA_040006855.1 Nitrospira sp. | reverse complement strand
GGGAGGGACCTGTCAAGAGGAGCGCTCCGGTCGACGCGCATGCTAAGATGACCAAATGTCCTCTTTCAAACTCGAAGCTCCATTCAAACCCTGTGGTGACCAGGGCCAAGCCATTGAGAAGCTGACGTCGGGGATCCTGGCGGGGAAACAGCATCAGGTCCTGCTGGGCGTTACCGGTTCCGGCAAGACCTTTACGATGGCCAATGTGGTCGAACGGGTGCAGAAGCCGACACTCGTGCTGGTGCACAATAAGACCCTGGCAGGCCAGCTGTATCAGGAGTTCAAGCAGTTCTTTCCCCACAATGCCGTCGAGTACTTCATCAGTTACTACGACTACTATCAGCCGGAAGCCTATATTCCGCAGAGCGACACGTACATTGCGAAGGATGCGTCGATCAACGATGCGATCGACCAGATGCGCCACGCGGCGACGACGTCGTTGCTGCAGCGCAACGACGTGCTGATCGTGTCGTCGGTCTCCTGCATCTACGGCCTTGGCTCGCCGGAGGTCTACCATGACATGTTGGTCTATCTTGAAGAGGGCATGGAGACGCGGCGGGAAAAAATCCTGGCGAAGTTGGTCGATATTCAATATGCGCGCAATGACTTGGATTTCCACCGCGGGACGTTTCGCGCGCGCGGCGATGTCATCGAGATTTTTCCGGCTTCATCGGAAGCGAAGTCGGTGCGTATCGAACTCTTTGGCGATGTCGTGGATGCGATTCATGAAATCGATCCACTCACCGGTAAATCGTTGGGCAAGTTGCCGAAGATCGCCATCTATCCGAACACGCACTACCTCATTGCGCCTGACCGGTACGAACGGGCGATTACGGGGATCGAGGAGGAATTGGAGGCGCGAGTGGCGGCGTTCAAGAAGAACGGCCAGTTGCTTGAGGCGCAGCGGATCGAGCAACGAACCAAGTTCGATCTCGAAATGATTCGCGCCATGGGCTATTGCCATGGGATCGAGAACTATTCGCGCCACTTAAGCGGGCGCGCACCGGGAGATCCACCCCCGACGCTGTTGGATTATTTCCCCAAGGACTTCCTGTTGATCATCGACGAGTCGCACGCGACGGTGCCGCAGGTCGGCGGCATGTATGAAGGCGACTTTTCCCGAAAACGGACGCTCGTGGACTACGGGTTCCGATTGCCGTCCGCTGTCGATAATCGCCCGTTGAAGTTTGCCGAATTCGAACGGATGCTCAAGCAGGTGATCTACGTGTCGGCCACACCGGGTCCCTATGAGTTGGACCACGGCAAGGGTGAGGTGATCGAGCAGATCATTCGCCCGACCGGCCTGATGGATCCTCTCATTGACGTGCGGTCGGCGAAGGGGCAAGTAGATAATTTGCTGGCTGAAGTTCGTAGGGAAGCCGCGAAGGGAAATCGCGTTCTGGTCACCACCCTGACCAAGCGCATGGCCGAAGACCTCACGGAGTATTATCACGACCTCGGCGTAAAGGTACGTTACCTGCATTCCGATATTAAGACTCTTGAACGGGCGGAGATTATTCGCGACCTCCGGCGCGGCGTGTTTGATGTGCTGGTCGGGATCAACCTGTTGCGGGAGGGCCTCGATTTGCCCGAAGTCAGTTTGGTGGCGATTCTAGACGCAGATAAGGAAGGCTTTCTCCGGTCGCATCGGTCCCTGATTCAAACTGCTGGGCGCGCGGCGCGAAATCTCGACGGGCGCGTGATTTTTTACGGCGATACGGTCACCGAGTCGATGCGGAGTGCCATTGAAGAAACAGGGCGCCGGCGTCATATCCAAGAGGCCTACAATACCGCTCACGGGATTACGCCGGAGAGCATCAAGAAAAGTATCCCCTCGCTCGAATATGCGACTGCCGAGATGGATTATGTCCAGCTGGACCTGGCGGCTGAAGCGAAAGCACTCTACAACACCGACGAGGATGTGGCGCAGGTAGTGCAGCGGCTGGAGGTGGAGATGAAGGGGGCCGCGAAAAAGTTAGAGTTTGAGCGGGCAGCCGAACTGCGGAATCGAATCAGAGCGCTGAAGCTGAAGGCCTTGGAATTGGCGCAATAGGGCTGTGAGAGAGCGAGAGTTAGGCTCCCGTTACATCTGCTTATAGAGATAGGCTCCCAGAAACATCCCCAGCACGCTGAGAAGGCTCACTTTAATGCTGAAGCCGAGTGTCAGTTTAAGAAGGACAAGGTCAATGGTGAGCGGAGGGTTGATTCCAGGCGAAAAGTTACTGGCAAAGATGTTTTGAATGGTGCCGTTCGGGGCCATTACCCGAAGAATTTCTCCGAAGATCCCGCCCAGCATGCCGCCGATCAGGATAAAGATCAGCAGAACGCCGATCGATTTTCTCATCCGATGTCTCTCCTCGTTTGTACAGGCCGGCGCAACTGTCGCCGTTGGGCACCATATCGGAAGCGTAAAATGATGTCAACAAAATGCATGCCAGCCTCTATCATCGTGATCTCTTGCGAATAACGATGGTCATGCGGTATGTGTGTTGGCGTGGGGAGGACATTGGCGCGGGTGCGCGAAAATGAAAGGAGCTCCGTGACTGTCTCGATTGAGTGAGTTCTTCGGCTGCTCGGAGAGAATACTGCACACGTGCGGTCCGGACTCACCGTTTGGGCCCCGAATATCTTGACTTCATGCCCCCCCGTTCTATAGACTTCCCGATGCTATTTTTTTAGACTTTTCGAGGCGATCGGAGATCCGGCTCGAACCCGACTTCGATGGCCTTTTTCTTTGGTGACCGGTGCTTGACGCGCTGAGCGAAAAATTCGAACGGATCCTCAAGAAGCTTCGCGGGCAAGGTGTGCTCTCGGAGGAGAATATCGCTGAGGCCTTGAAGGAAGTGCGTCTGGCGCTGCTTGAGGCCGACGTCAATTTCAAAGTCGTCAAAGAGTTCCTGGATCGCGTTCGCGAGAAGGCGGTCGGGCAGGAAGTGCTGAAAAGTCTGACTCCCGGCCATCAGGTCGTCAAAGTCGTCTGGGATGAGCTGCGCGGCATGATGGGCGGTGAACGGTCGGGAATCAGTCTCGCCTCCAGGCCGCCGACCATTGTCATGATGGTGGGATTGCAGGGCGCGGGAAAAACGACGACCTCGGGCAAATTGGCCCGGTTATTCAAAAGCCAAGGGAAGCGCGTGTTGCTCGTGGCAGCCGATCCGCGTCGGCCTGCGGCGGGTGATCAGCTGGCCAGTCTTGGGCAGGATTTAGGTATTGAGGTTCATCGGTTTGACCAAGCCGATGCCTCCCGCGCCGATGTGGTGCGTATTTGCGAGAGAGGGGTACAGCGCGGCCAAGAACAGGGCTATGACGTCATCCTGCTGGATACCGGCGGCCGCCTGCATGTCGACGAAGAATTGATGGCTGAACTTGTGGCGGTCAAGCAGGCCGTGAACCCCCATGAGGTGCTCCTGGTTGCCGACGCCATGACCGGCCAGGATGCGGTCAATATGGCTGGTCAGTTTGACCAGCAAGTCGGCCTCACCGGTGTCATCCTGACGAAAGTCGAGGGGGATGCGCGCGGCGGTGCCGTGCTCTCGATCAGAGCCGTCACCGGGAAACCGATCAAGTTTCTCGGTATGGGAGAGAAACTTGATGCGCTGGAACCGTTCCATCCTGATCGGATGGCATCGCGGATTCTCGGCATGGGCGATGTCCTTTCGTTGATCGAAAAGGCCCAGGAAACATTTTCTCGGGAAGAAGCCGAGGCCGCTCAAAAGAAACTGACCAGCAATACGTTCACGCTGGAAGATTTTCGGTCTCAACTTGGGCAGATGAATCGGTTGGGTTCGTTTGAGCAAATTCTGGGGATGCTACCTGGCGGGCAGAAGTTAAAAGATCTGGCGAACAATGGCTTGCCGGAAAAGGAAATGAAGCGGGTCGCAGCCATGATCGATTCCATGACTCTCCGCGAGCGGCGTGACCATACCGTGATCAATGGCAGCCGCAAGAAGCGGATCGCCCGCGGTAGCGGGACGAGCGTGCAAGAGGTCAATCGCTTGATCAAACAATTTTTGCAAGCCAGGAAAATTGCCAAGGTGATGTCGGGATCCGGCGGCCGCCGGCAGTTAGCGCAAATGTTTCGCGGAATGTGAGTGGGCGTGCAGCATGATGCATCATTGAAGGGTGGATGAGCGAGCAATAACCGAGCGCATACAGCCGATGGCTTGACAGCGCGTTGACTGAAGGAGGTTCTGATGGCGGTTCATTTACGATTGGCACGAACGGGGCGACATAAGCGGCCAATGTATCGGGTCATTGCGGCGGATTCACGGAAGCCACGTGATGGACGATTTCTGGAGATTCTCGGAATTTTCGATCCGCTGAAGAATCCGGCAGTGCCGGTGCTGAAGTCGGAACGTGTGCTGAGCTGGTTGCGGCATGGCGCGCAGCCCACCGTGACCGTGCGGACGCTGCTCAAGCGACACGGGGTATGGAAGGAATTCGAGACCGAGAAGGCGGAGAAGACCGAGAAGAGTAAGAAGTAGCCAGGTCACATGGCGACGCTCGATCAAGCAGAACTCGTCACCATCGGAAGGATCGAGCGATCCTTCGGGGTACGAGGCGAGGCGCGCGTGCGTTCGCTCAGTGACGTGCCCGGACGGCTCGAGGCACTTCGACAGGTGACGATTGCAGGGCCTGGCGGCAAGACCATCGATACTGTCGTGACCCACGTACGGCCCGGTGGTCCGACGTGGATTATGGGGTTCGAAGCCTTTACGACCCCCGAGCAGGTCGCCGAGTTTCGCGGAGGATTCCTCCTGGCTCCTCGCGGAGACTCGCCGGCGTTGCCGGCTGATCAATACTATCAATGTGATTTGATCGGCATGCTCGTGCAGGATGAGGCCGGTACGGTGCTGGGTCGCCTGGAGGGTGTTTGGGATATGTCCGACAATCAGTCGTTCGTGGTTCGGCAGGACGGGAAGGAAATCTTGATTCCCGCGGCGAAACAGGTCGTGGTGTCGGTGGACGTGGCCGGGCGAGTGATGACGGTTCGATTGCCGGAAGGGTTCGGAGATCTGTAAGATGCGGTGCGCCGTTCTGACATTGTTCCCGGACATGGTGGCCCCGGTTCTTGGCCAGAGTATCCTCAAGCGCGCCCAAGAGAAGGGGCTGCTGGAGGTCTCTGTTCAGAACTTGCGCGACCATACCTCTGATCGGCATAAAACGGCCGACGATGTGCCGTATGGCGGTGGGGCTGGGATGGTCATGAAAGCCGAGCCCATTTTGCAGGCGGTCGATGCGCTGCGTGCCGCTTATCCGGGCTCGGAACCTGGCGCGAATTTGCGAGTGATTGTGCCGTCTCCACAGGGACGGCCATTTACACAGGACCTGGCGCAGTCTTTGGCGCAGGATCAACGTGTGGTGGTGTTTCTGTGTGGGCACTATGAAGGCATTGATGCGCGCGTCCAATTGGCGTTGCATCCCGAGGAAATTTCGGTCGGCGACTATGTGCTGACCGGGGGAGAATTAGCCGCCTTGGTGATGATCGATGCCGCGGCCCGCTTAATCCCAGGCGTGTTGGGCGATGCTGCCTCGGCGGTTGAGGAATCCTTTGCCGAAGGATTGTTGGAATATCCGCACTATACTAGGCCGGCGGAAGTGCGCGGGATGGCCGTTCCGGAGGTGTTGGTGTCGGGCCATCATGAGGCGATTCGGGTGTGGCGCCGCAAGGAAGCGATGCGGAATACCTATCTGAAGCGGCCGGACTTGCTGCGGGATCGCGAGCTCGGACCAGAAGATCAGCAATTGTTGAATGAAGTGATGCAAGAGAGTCTTGTACAAGTACCTGTTCGTTGAGAGGAGGAGGAAAGACTATGAATCGGCTAGAACGGATCCAGCGATCCTTAACCAAAAAGACGGTGCCCAAGTTCGAGATCGGGGATACCGTTCGTGTCCATGTGAAGGTGGTCGAGGGTGAAAAAGAGCGCATCCAGGTGTATGAAGGGACGGTGATCGCCCGAAAAGGGACGCTGAATAGCGAAACATTCACCGTACGCAAGCTGTCCTATAACGTCGGCGTCGAGCGGACGTTCCCCATCCATTCACCCAATGTAGCCAAAGTCGACGTGGTCCGTCAGGGACGTGTCCGACGCGCCAAGCTCTATTATCTGCGTACGAAGAAGGGCAAGTTCGCCAAGGTGGAAGAACGAGAATTTAGGGTCGAAAGCAAAGCACAGGTCGCAGCCAAGCTGGCGGCGGCGGAAACCGCTACGGCCGCAAAGGCCTGATCGATCGTCCGTGCTAATTTCCATTTGACAGCAAGGCAGAGGCGCACGTTTGGTTGGCACTCCGAACCCGACGACAGGGGGCCCCACCGAAGAGTTTGAGGTGGAGGCCAGATGCTGTGGGTACCGGCGCATTGCCGGTCTCGATGAGGCTGGACGTGGGCCTCTGGCCGGTCCCGTGGTCGCGGCTGCAGTGGTGTTGCCGCGTCGCTGCAGGCTGGCTGGATTAAACGATTCCAAACAGGTCGGCGAGCCGGACCGTATCCGGCTGTTCGCCGAAATCGTTCGTCGGGCAAGGGGCATCGGCATCGGATCCGCGAGTGAGGCGGAGATCGACCGTCTCAATATTCTCGAAGCGACCCGCTTGGCGATGCGGCGCGCATTGCAGGCCCTGCCGCTCGCGCCGGATTTCCTCCTGTTGGACGCACTGACCATCCCCGGGATTTCGGTTCGACAGCGCCCCATCATCAAAGGCGATGGACTGTCATGTTCCATTGCCGCGGCGTCTATCATTGCCAAGGTGACGCGCGATCGACTGATGGTCGAGTATCACCGCTGGTACCCCCAATACAATTTTGCCGAACATAAAGGGTACAGCACCCCACAACATCTGCGACTCCTGCGAGAGCATGGACCCTGTGCGATCCACCGCTGTACGTTTGCCCCCGTTCAGCATCTTCTCGCAGGATCTGTGGCAGACTTTGATGCGGCTGTCTTCGATACGGATCTCTTCGATACGTGACAGCCGGCGACATTCCATGCGAGACCCCCGTCGTAGGTTAGGCGATGAAGGAGAAGGCCGTGCGGAGGCCTATCTGCGGCAGCAAGGATTTCGAATCCTGGGCCGCAATGTGCGCTCACCATTGGGCGAACTCGATTTGGTGGCCGATGATCAGGGAGTGCTGGTATTCGTCGAAGTAAAACGGCGGCGAACGGGGACCTTCGGAGGTGCGATCGAAGCGGTCGATGCGCGTAAGCGCGCCAAATTGATTCAACTGGCTGCGCAATATCTCGCCCAACATCGTATTCGTAATTGTGCCTGCCGGTTTGACGTCGTGTTGATACAGGACGATGCCGAGCCTGCTGAGGCTGTGCAGCATATTACGAATGCGTTCGACCTCGATGGGGATGATCTGCGATGGTAGGATGAGAGGCGATTGCCTGCGTCGCTTGGTCCGCACCGAGGGGCCGGGGTCCGTGCGATCACATAGCCTGAACGGCCGTCGTTGCCACCATCCATGATTCAACTCTTCCACGTCTCAAAATATTATGACCGTCGTTTGGCGCTCTCGGACATTACGCTCGAGGTCGGGAAGGGAGAGTTCATTCTCCTCATGGGCCCAAGCGGGGCCGGAAAATCGACGCTCTTGAAGTTATTGATCGGGGCGGAACGACCAGAGGAAGGGCAGATCTTCATGCAGGGCCGCAGCTTGGCAAAGTTGCGACCGTCTGAAATCCCCTTGCTGCGTCGGAAAGTAGGCGTCGTTCTCCAGGATTTCCGTCTCCTGCCCAAGAAAACCGTCTTCGACAATGTCTCTTTGCCCCTCTTAGTTCAAGGCGCCGCGAATGGTGAAATCCGACGGAAGGTGACCGAGGCCCTGCGCGCGGTCGGGCTGGATCATAAGAAAGATCTTTTCCCTCCGGGCCTGTCCACCGGTGAGCAGCAACGAATTTGTATTGCCCGGGCGATCGTGAATGGCCCGATCGTGCTGCTGGCCGACGAGCCGACGGGGAATTTGGATCCCGATCTGACGAGCGAAATCATTGAACTGTTTAAATCGATCAATGCCAGAGGCACGACCGTGATTGTAGCGACGCACGATCCCAACGTATTGGCCCAGGTCAATCGCCGAGTGATCACGTTGGACCACGGCAAGCTGGTGTCGAATGAACAGGTGTCTGCATGAGACGCCTCCTGTATCTCCTGCGGGAGGCGCTGGCCAATGTATTGACGAACCGGACCACGACGGTGGTGGCGGTGGCGACAACTGCCTTCACCTTTGCATGCGTGGGGGTCTTTTTACTGCTTTATGTCAATCTACGAGCGATGGCATTGTCTCTGGAGCAGGATATCCAGGTCATGGTCTATCTTCAGGACGACGTGACCGGTCAGGTCAAGAGCGAGATCGAGCAACAGTTAAAAGCCGATCGGGCGGTTGCGGCGCTGACCTTTGTCTCTAAAGAGCAGGCGCTGGCGGATTTTCAAGTGCAGTTTCCGGCTGAATCACATCTTTTGCAAGGGCTCGGACAGAATCCCTTGCCAGCGTCGTTCGTCGTGACACTGGCGGCGGAGTCCCGTTCGTCCGATGCGATGCGACGCTGGGCCGATCGTGCGAAGCTGATCACGGGGGTGGGGCAGGTCCAGTATAACCAGGACTGGGTCGAGGCCTTGGCCGGCATGGTCAAGTATATTGAGCTCGCTGCCATTATCGTCGGCGTCATTCTGTCTGCCGCATCGGTGACGATCATCGCCAATACGATTCGCTTAGCGCTGTATTCCCGCCGCGAAGAAATCGAAATTCTCGGCATGATTGGGGCGAGCACGACCTTTATTCGTGTACCCTATCTGCTCGAAGGAGCAGCGCTGGGATTACTCGGCAGCGCTCTGTCCTTGGTGATCCTAAAAGCCGGGTTTGAGTTGTTTCGGCATGAAATTCGGTCTGCCAGCCGATTTCTCGGTGTAGATGCGTTGCTCACTTTTTTTCCATGGGAGATGTGCCTCGTGCTGGTGCTTGTGGGATTGTTTCTCGGCTGCGCTGGAAGTTTCCTCTCATTGCTACGCTTTGGAGAGGGACGCGCATGACCTGGATCAGCTGGGGATTCGTCGTGGTGCTCATGCATGTGGCTGTCTGGGCTACCCCTGAGGCCGCCCCAGCGGAACGTAAGGATTCCTATGCGGACAAGATCGAACAGGAAAAGAAAACGCTGGAAAAACTACGCGGCACGATCGTCGAAAAACGAAAGAAGGCGGACGAAGCCGAAAAAAAACGCGAGTCGATTCTGCAGGGGCTCCAGTCGCTGGATCAGCGCCTCGTCCGCTACCGGCAGGAGCATCAAGACATTCGAAAGCAGCTCAAGAAGAAGGACTTGGAAATTGAGCACATGAGCGTACAGTTGAGCCGGCTTTCGGAGCGTATCGATGAGCGACAGGACGCCATTGCCGCCCGCTTGCGGGTCCAGTATGTCGAGGGAAGGTTTTGGCATCTGAAGACACTGCTGGCGGCCAGTTCTTCCGGGGACTTTCAGCGGCGGTTCCGATATCTCTCGGCGGTGACGCAGCGAGAATACGAGATTATGGAACGCTACCGAAAAGATGCCGAGCGGATCGCCGAGGTCGAACGGAGTCGAGAGGAGGCCCGCCAGGGCATCTTGGCCTATAAAACCAGCACTGAGGAAAAGTTGACCCAGATCCAAGGGCTGAAGAAAGAGAAGCGGGTCTATCTCGTCAAAATTACTCAGGAAAAGGAATCGCACGATCGTGCGGTGGAGGAACTGGAGCGGTCTGCCTCGCGCGTAGACAGCCTCTTACAGGAGTTGGAGACTCGGCGCCGGGCGGCAATGGCAACTCGGCCACCGTCCATGGCCGGAGGCCTTAAAGCGCTCCGAGGAACCCTTCTGTGGCCCACTGACGGACAGGTCGTCTCCTATTTCGGTCGGCAGAAACACCCAACCTTTAATACCTATATTCAACGAAAAGGGATTGAGATTCGCGCCGCAGAAGGGAGTAATATACGGTCGGTGCTTGCCGGTCAGGTTGTGTATGCGGACTGGTTGAAAGGCTATGGACTCGTTATAATTGTGGATCATGCCAACGGAGTCTTTTCCCTCTACGCCCACGCGTCGAAAATTCTGACGTCCGTCGGAACCAGAATTGAAGCCGGGGAGACGATCGGTGAAACGGGAGACACGGGCATGACAGGTGAGAATACGCTTTATTTTGAGCTGCGTCAGGGGGCTGAACCGGTGGATCCCCTGGTGTGGCTTTCAAAACGGTAGGTCTCGGAAGGAAGGAACCCACGTTATGGAACAGCGGCGAAGCCGACGGTGGTTATATCTCTTACTGATGGTGACGGTAGCCCTGGGGATCGGCATTGTGCTGGAAAAGGGTTTGGAGCGAACCGGCCATGCCTCTGAAACCTATGAAGAACTTCGCACCTTCTCGGAAGTTTTGACGCAAGTACAGAAACACTATGTCGATGATACGAAGGTGAAAGATCTCGTCCAGGGCGCGATTCGCGGGATGCTTTCGACGTTGGATCCGCACTCGGCCTACATGACGCCTGACATGTACAAGGAAATGCAGGTTGAGACGAAAGGCGAGTTCGGCGGGGTGGGGATTCAGATCGGCGTGAAGGAGAATCGGTTGGCCGTTATCGCCCCCATCGAAGGGACGCCGGCGCATCGGGCTGGCATTAAAGCGGGCGATTTCATTACCAAGGTCAACGATGAGCCCACCAAAGACTTGACGCTGATGGATGCCGTGCAGAAAATGCGCGGCCCCAAAGGCACGAAGGTGAACCTCACGATTCAGCGAGACGGCACAACAGATCCGCTGGCGTTCTCGCTTGTGCGGGACACCATCAAGATCGAAAGCGTGAAGTTCAAGGTGATCGACAACACCATTGGGTATGTGCGATTGACGCAGTTTCAAGAAGCGACGGGAAGAGATCTGGGTCGGGCGCTCAAGCAATTTAAGGAGCAAAAAGTTCAGGGGACGGTTCTTGACCTTCGAAACAACCCCGGAGGGTTGTTGACGGCGGCGGTGGATGTGTCCGAGCAGTTCGTGGGGAACGGGAAGCTGATCGTCTATACCAAGGGCCGCGAGGGGAAGAAAGACGAGTGGTTCTCCAAGACCAAGGAGACGTTGGAGGATTCCCCGATGATCATCCTGGTGAACGAAGGTTCTGCCAGCGCATCAGAGATTGTGGCCGGCGCCTTGCAAGATTGGGGGCGGGCCGTCATTGTCGGGACCACCTCGTTCGGCAAGGGATCCGTGCAGACGATTTTGCCGCTGGGCGACGGATCGGGCCTTCGCCTCACGACCGCCAAGTACTACACCCCGAAGGGGCGGTCCATCCAATCGACCGGCATTACACCGGATATTGTGGTGAAACTGCAGGCGCAGACAGTGGCAAAGGCGGGCGAAAAAGACGGTAAAGAGGGGGAGTCCAAGGCGGCGAAAGCGCCGGCCAGTGCAAAGGACTCATCCGCTCCTCTGAAATCCGGTGAGGATTCCACACACAAGAACGGTGCCGCACCGGCGATCGAGGCTGGCGGGGAGCTCTCGATGGAGGATGATCTCCAGCTTCAAAAGGCGGTCGAACTGTTGAAGACCTGGAAGATCTTTAAGGAGCTTCGTCCCGCGTAACGGACATGGTCCGTTGTTGTTCGCGGATGGCTGCGAGGAGCGATTCTTCTGATCCTGAAAATCCTGGTTGTGTCCTCAATAGGTGGGATTCGACCAGGGTTTCTAGGTCGGCCAGCGTGCGAATATTCAGCCGGAAGTACAGGTAACTCACCAACGCATCGGACAGTCCTGGCAGGGAGGCCCATCCCGCAACTTCTTCAGGCAGTGGTGTCTTGAGCTCTTCATAGGCGCGAATGGTTCCCGTCGCGAGAAACTCCTCTATCTTTTCCGCCAAATCGCGTCCAATTCCAGGGATGGCCTGAAGGTGGTGCTGGGCTGCAAGGTCGGCGAGATCTCCTGAAATGGTCAGGATCGAGTCGGCCGCTTTTCTGTAGGCACGTATCCGGTAGGGGTTGGCGCGTCGGGTCGCCAGAAGATTTGCCATCGCGCGGAAGAGTTGTGCGAGCTGGGTGGTGCGATCATCCATAGATATCCACGGGTAGGTGTGTTTCCGTGTTATTGTGCGGGCAATGAGAGGCAAACGGCAAGGCCTCGACGTGTCCGGTTGACAATCGGTTTTCCCGTTTCATAGGATGACCAAACAGAGTGAGGTCTTGTGGCGACCATTCAGGTCAATGGGGAATCTCGAGGGGTCAGCGATGGGCAGACGGTAGCGGCCTTGCTGCACGAATTGGACATTCGGGTCGATCGGGTGGCTGTCGAGTTGAACCTGGAGATCTTGGATCGAAGCGATTTCGACACCCGCGGTCTCCGGGAGGGAGATCGGGTGGAAATATTAAGTTTTATCGGTGGGGGCGCGGAGTAATCTATCCATGGATACGATCAACGATCGGTTGGTGATTGCCGGAAGAGAATTCAAGTCCCGCCTCTGGGTCGGGACCGGAAAATACAAGAATTTCGTGGAAACTAAGAAAGCGATCGACGCGTCCGGCGCCGACGTGGTCACCGTCGCGGTTCGTCGGGTCAACATTACGGATCGCTCCAAAGAAAATCTTCTGGACTATCTCGATCCGAAAAAATACATCATCCTGCCGAACACTGCCGGCTGTTACACGGTGGAGGACGCCGTTCGATACGCTCGTTTGGCAAGAGCGGCCGGCGTGTCTGATTTGGTGAAGCTGGAAGTCTTGGGCGACGAGAAAACTCTGTTTCCCGACACGGCTGGATTGATCGAAGCCGCGAAGATTCTCATCAAAGAAGGGTTCATTGTTCTGCCCTATACGAACGACGATCCGATCGTCGCGAGGAAGTTGGTGGACATCGGCTGTCCTGCCGTGATGCCCCTGGCCGCTCCCATCGGCTCTGGCCTTGGTATCAGGAATCCGTATAACCTGAAGATCATCATGGAGACGGTGAAGGTGCCGATCATCGTGGACGCAGGCGTCGGAACGGCGTCTGATGCGGCGCTGGCGATGGAATACGGCGCGGACGCGGTCCTCATGAATACCGCCATCGCGGGCGCACAGGACCCTCTTGCGATGGCCGAAGCCATGAAGTATGCCGTCTGGGCCGGTCGTCTAGCCTACAAAGCGGGACGTATTCCTCGCAAACTCTACGCAACGGCCAGCAGCCCAATTGAGGGCATGCTGTAAGCCAGTCTTGAGTCGCGGTCGAGTGCTGAGTGTTCGAACTCAGAATTTCTTTGAATGCCCTCCGTCGATTTCCGTCTGTATCTGGTCACTGATCGTCATCAAACCACTGGACGTCCCCTCTTGTCGGTGGTGGGACGCGCCGTACGGGCCGGGGTGCGCGCGGTGCAACTGCGCGAACGGGATCTGTCGACCCGTGAGCTGCTTGTTTTGACGACGGAGTTTCAACGCGAGATGCCGGAAGCCAAGCTTTTTATCAACGACCGCGTGGATCTGGCTCTCGCCCTCGGCACTCAAGGCGTGCACTTGCGTGAGGGCAGCCTGCCGACGCCGGTGGCTCGAGGCTTGCTACGTCCAAAGCAATTGCTGGGCCGGTCCGTTCATTCCCTCCAGGGCGTAGCAGCGGCAGAACGTCAGGGGGCAGATTTCGTCGTGTTGGGTCCGATCTATGAGACGCCGTCGAAGCAAGCGTATGGACCGCCGCTCGGGCTAGGGTTGCTCGAACAGGCTGCGCGCACGGCCCGCATTCCGATCTTTGCAATCGGTGGAATCACTGGCGCGCGCGTGCGTGAGGTGCGAGGAGCAGGAGGCTTCGGCATCGCCGTATTGTCGTCGATCTTGAGCGCGTCGAATGTTGAGCAGGCGACCGATGCATTGTGCTCCGCAATCGAGCTTGCAGGATAATGCGACGTTTCCCATGTCTTGAATGGGTGTCGAGAGCTGCACGGTGAGATGCTCGTGCAGTGTAGTTGACCACCCCCCATGTGGATGTTAGAATCCCAAAAGACGTGGACTACCGTGACTGACAAGGCTTTCGAACGATTCGACGAGTAGAGCGATGGCCGAATCAAAAAGGAGTTCAGGCCGACTCCGGTCCTTCCGTGATTCCGTCAAGCGCTTTACCAAGTCACTTTCTGACGGAGAGGGGATCGTGACACATAAGAACGACGAACATGCGCGCGAGGTTGAAAAACTTCGCATCCAAATCCAGTCGATGGAGGAGGAAATTCGACGGCTCTACCAGTCACGCTATCAGCTTGAGCAAACGACGAAGCAGAACGAAAAGCTCGTTGCTACCCTCCAAGAAGCGAAATCTCAGATTGAAGCCCTGCGGGCCGAAGTCGAAAAGCTGACCGCTCCACCTTCCACCTACGGGATCTTCTCCAGCCTCGACTCCGACGGAACAGGGAACGTCTACGTATCCGGCCGCAAGATGAAGGTCAGCCTCCATCCCTCCATCAAGGCGAAAAGCCTGCGTAAAGGCCAGGAAGTTATTTTGAATGAAGCGCTGAATGTCATCGAAGCGCGTGGATTTGATGTGCAGGGGGAAGTGGTCCGGCTCAAAGACGTTCTAGAGGGCAATCGAGCATTGGTTACCTTGCACTTCGATGAAGAAAAGGTGGCCGAACTTGGCGAGCCCTTGCTGAGCGAGCGCCTCAGCGTCGGCGATCACTTGTTGTATGACGCTCGTTCCGGCTGCGTCATTGAAAAGTTGCCGAAGTCGGAGGCCGAGGAGCTCGTGCTCGAAGAGGTGCCTGATGTGGACTATGAGCACATTGGCGGCTTGCAGAAAGAAATCGAGCAGGTGCGTGATGCCGTAGAGCTGCCGTTTTTGTATCCGCACATCTTTTCAGACTACAAGCTGCATGCGCCCAAGGGCGTGTTGTTGTATGGCCCTCCTGGCTGTGGAAAGACGCTGATTGCGAAGGCCGTTGCAAGTTCCATTGCGAAGAAGTTGGGTCATTTGAAGGATAAACAGCTTCGAAGTTATTTCCTCCATGTAAAAGGGCCAGAACTGCTGAACAAGTATGTGGGGGAGTCGGAGCGGCAGGTGCGGGAAGTGTTCAAGAAGGCCAAGGAGCGGGCCGATGACGGCCATCCGGTGATCGTGTTCTTCGACGAAATGGATGCGCTCTTCCGCACGCGCGGTACAGGCATCTCGTCCGACATCGAATCGACCATTGTCCCGCAGTTTTTGTCAGAGATCGACGGAGTGGAACGGTTGAACAACGTGATTGTTATCGGCGCGAGCAACCGGCAGGACTTGATCGACCCCGCTGTGCTGCGAGCGGGCCGGCTGGATGTCAAGGTAAAGGTCGGCCGTCCTGATGCCGCCGCGGCGCGGGATATTTTTTCCAAGTATGTCACCACCGATTTGCCCTTCGCGGAAGACGATTTGAAACGCCACGGCGGGGATACCCGTGCGTTGGTTGATTCGCTCATGAATATGACGGTCGATGCGATGTACGCGACTTCGGACGAAAATAAGTTCATTGAAGTGACGTATGCGAACGGCGAAAAGGAAGTGCTGTACTTCAAGGATTTTGCCAGCGGCGCGTTGATCGAAGGCATCGTCTCACGCGCCAAGAAATTTGCGGTGAAGCGGGCCATTGCTCAAGAGGGAACCGGCCTTCGGGCGGACGATCTTGTGCGGGCGATTCGTGAAGAGTTCAAGGAGCACGAAGACTTGCCCAACACCACCAATCCGGACGATTGGGCCAAGGTGGCCGGCAAGAAGGGAGAGAAGATTGTTCACCTTCGGACCATCAGCGGAGGGCCGGCGGAGGCACGCCAAATTGAAACGGTCAACACCGGTCACTATCTGTAGTACGCTCGACAACCCATGAACGACACCCATTCACACAACTTGTCCCGTGTCATCGGCACGGAGACCGAATTTGGTATCGCCAGTCGCGATCCGAATGCGGCCGACCCCGTCGCCAATTCCCTTCACCTCATCGGACATTACCCCAATCTACCGGCGCCCCATGCGGTGTGGGATTACGAGAATGAAAATCCCCTGCTGGACGCACGCGGATTCGAAGTGGATGGGGAACGGGAACGGCCAGGGCCGGACTATAACCGGCAACTGAACAAAGTCTTAGCCAACGGTGGTCGGCTCTATGTGGATGGCGCCCACCCCGAATATTCGACTCCCGAATGCACCAACGCGAGGGAAGTCGTGGCGTTTGAGCGAGTGGGGGAACGTATCATTGCGCAGGCGTTGGAGGGCATCACCAAGGCGCGTGGACGTGAGCAGTTCGTCTTGTACAAGAACAATTCCGACGGCAAGGGCAATAGTTACGGATACCATGAGAACTACCTCGTGTTACGTACGGTATCCTTTGAGCGAATCACGCAGGTGCTGACTCCTTTTCTCGTCACGCGATCTGTTTATGCGGGATCAGGCAAGGTCGGGGCGGAGAATCAGACCAGTCCGACTGAGTATCAACTTTCGCAGCGGGCCGATTTCTTCGAGACCCTCGTCGACCTCAATACCATGGTTCGACGCCCCATTATCAATACGCGCGATGAGCCGCACTCCGATTCGGCAAAGTACCGTCGGCTTCACGTCATTGTCGGGGATGCGAACATGGCTGAATTATCGACCTATCTCAAGGTCGGAACTTTGGCGATCGTACTGGACTTGCTTGAAGCCGGAGCCGATCTTCCGCGGATCAATTTGGCGGATCCTGTCGCTGCCATCAAACAGGTGTCTCGGGATGTTCAGGTGAAAGAGCCCCTCAAGTTGGTCGGTGGGACCGCGACGACCGCGATTGCGGTGCAGCGAGCCTACTTGAAGGCCGCTCAGAATTTTTATGCCTGCCATGAACTTGCCCAGGTGACGAAGGACGTGTTGGTGCGATGGGAAGACGTGCTTGACCGGCTGGAGCGAGACCCTCGCTCGCTGGTGCGAGAGTTGGATTGGGTGGCCAAACGCTATTTGATCGAATCGTATATGGAGCGTAAGTCATGCGGATGGGACGATCCGCGCGTGCGTTTAATGGATCTGCAATATCACGACGTTCGACCAGACAAAGGTCTGTACTATACGCTGGAACGTAGCAATAAGATCGAGCGCGTGGTTCTGGACCAGGAGATTGCACGAGCGGAATTCACGCCGCCGGTTGGAACACGAGCCTATTTTCGAGGCCAGTGCGTCAAGAAATACCCGAATGCCGTCTACGGGGCGAGTTGGACGTCGGTATTATTCGATATCGGGCAGAACAAGATCAAGAAAATCCCACTGATGGAGCCTCTACGCGGGACCGAGGCGTTAACGGGAGAACTCTTGGCGCAGTCAGAGACGGCGGCTGCACTGCTCGAAAAACTTTCGACGTAGTCGCGACGTTCACATGAAAAACAGTTCCTTTCTCCCACATCACGACGGGTCGAGCTTTTTCGACTTCCTCAGTAGGCACTATCCTGAATTGACTCCATGCCTGAACGATATCGCTGCACAGCCGATGGCCATGCCACAGGATTTGAGCCGGCCTGGAATTCTTGCGGTCCCTCACGGGACGACAGTCTTGGCCCTCAAGTATTGTGATGGAGCTATTATTGCCGGGGATCGCCGCGCGACCGAAGGATTTCAGATCGCTGACCGGCGGATTGAGAAGGTTTTTCGCATCGACGACTATTCCGCCATGGCGATCGCGGGAGCAGCCGGACCTTGCATTGAGATGGCCAAGTTGTTCCAGACCGAACTCGAACATTATGAAAAGTTGGAGGGCGTGCAGCTCTCCTGCGAAGGCAAGGCGAATAAGCTAGGGCAGATGGTGAAGGCCAATCTGCCGATGGTCTTCCAAGGATTGGTCGTCATGCCGCTCTATGTCGGGTACGATCTGAAGCGGAAGGAAGGTCGAATCTTTAAGTACGACATCACAGGGGGTCGCTACGAAGAGTCCGAACACCATTCCATCGGCTCCGGCGGCAAAGATGCCCGGAACACAATGCGGGAGCATTACCGCGCGGGGCTGCCTGAAGAGGAAGCGATCCGTGTCGGGCTCTTGGCGCTCTACAATGCAGCGGATGAGGATGTGGGAACCGGAGGACCTGATCTGGTTCGGGGTATTTATCCAACCGCGAAAGTTGTCAACGACGCTGGTATTACCGATGTTCCTGAGGAACGAGTTCGCACCCTGTTCGAAACCATGATTGCACAGCGAAGGAGAACCTAATCGATGCCGCTGCCGTACTACGTCTCGCCTGAACAGATGATGCAGGATAAGGCGGAGTATGCCAAGAAGGGCATCGCAAAGGGGCGTTCGATCATTGCCCTGGAGTACAGCGACGGCATTCTCCTGGCGGCGGACAATCCCAGCTCGTCGTTGCACAAAGTATCCGAGGTGTACGATCGCATTGCCTTTGCCGGAGCCGGCAAGTACAGCGAGTTCGAGCATCTCCGGAAGGCGGGCATTCGCCATGCTGACTTGACCGGGTATATGTACAGTCGCGAAGATGTCAGTGCGCGGACGCTGTCCAATGCCTATTCGCAGAGCCTGGGGACGGCTTTCAGCACGGATGTCAAACCACTGGAGGTGGAGATCCTTGTCGTGCAAGTTGGTGCCAACGGCCATGCGAATGAGATCTATCGCATTTCATTCGATGGGAGCATCGTGGATGAGAAAAATTTTGCCGTCATTGGGGGACGGTCGGAAGCTGTTCAACAATATTTGCGGGAACATGCCACGACCCAGCCTGCGACGCTTAAGGATAGTCTGAAGCGCTGTCTTGCCGCCTTAGAACAGGTGGCCGGTCAAAAAATTCCATCTGAGAATCTAGAAGTGGCCGTGCTGGACAGAAATCGTCCTGGGCGGAAATTCAAACGATTGAGCAGTATTGATATTTCCCAGCTCTTCGCCTAACCGCTCTCCACCCCTCCTCCTCATCGATCCGATCTGCTGCAGGCAAAGCATCAGAACTACGGTAGCTCCATATTGTACGCTCGGTGCGGAATCAGAAGCGTCTGTTGAAGCCTCACGCGTCACGGTGTATCCTGAATACACATGCCTGCGGGGGATGACGTACCCATGCAACAGCGAATTTTCGGCCTGGAGAACGAATACGGACTGATCTTCTCTCCAAATGGGAAGATCTATCTCCCGATGGAGAAGGTCCTGGGTTATATCTTCGAAGGACTCATTCCCAACAGTTGGCCCTCCAACGCGTTCCTTGTCAACGGCGCGCGATTTTACCAAGATACCGGCTGCCATCCTGAGTACTCCACGCCTGAGTGTGACAACATTCTCGACTTGGTCATTCACGACAAGGCCGGTGAGCGCCTATTGGAAGCCTGCTTGCCCGCGGCGGAAGAGCGTTTGCGGGAGGAAGGCCTGGCGGGCGAAATCTATATTTTCAAGAACAATACCGATTCGCTCGGCAATACCTACGGTTGCCATGAAAATTATCTGATGCGTCGGGACGTCGATTTCTGGAAGGTCACCGAACAGCTCATTCCGTTTTTTGTGACGCGGCAAATCTATTCCGGCGCCGGGAAAGTGTTGAAAGTCTCGGGGAAGCCGCAATATTTCATCTCGCAGCGTGCGCAGCACATCCATGAAAAAACCTCCTCCTCGACGACCTCCTCACGGAGCATTATCAACACGCGGGACGAGCCGCACGCGGATGCGGAGAAATATCGACGGCTGCACATCATCGTGGGCGATTCGAACATGTCGGAATATGCCACCTACCTCAAGGTGGGAACGGCAACATTAGTGCTTTCCATGATTGAAGCGGGATTTTCCGTGAGCGGTATGGAACTCGAAGATCCTGTAAAAGCCATCCGCGAAATTTCCCGCGATCCCACGCTCAACAAGAAGGTGAAGCTGGATGATGGCAGGCAGATGACCGCCATCGAGATCCAGCGGGTCTATGTCGCGCGCGCGAAAGAATTCCTGGCCGAGCAAGATCATGATCCGGTTTTGGACGATGTGCTTGAAAAGTGGGTGTCGGTGCTGGATCGGCTCGAAGAAGATCCCATGCAACTATTGCATGAGGTCGATTGGGTCATGAAAAAGCATCTTATCCAGTCATATACGGATAAAAAAGACTGCGGCTGGGACGATCCTCGGGTCTTCCTGTTGGATTTGCAGTTTCATGACGTGAAACGGACCCGCGGGCTGTATTATTTGATGGAAAATCGGGGAATGGCCGTCCGTGTCGTCGAGGAAGAGGCGGTGCAGCGCGCCATGTCGGTGCCGCCGCAGACCACCCGGGCGAAAGTGCGCGGCGATTTTATCCGGTTTGCGCGCGCCAAGAATCGTTCTTACACGGTAGATTGGACCTATTTGAAGTTGAACGGGTATTGGGAAGAGACCATTCTCTGCATGGACCCCTTCAGTGCGGTGAACCGGCGGGTCGAAGAGCTGCTGTCGCAGGTCTCCGGGGCGCGATTTTATCGATGACGTCAGATGAAGAACTGAGTTGAGATATAGCTATGTCGCATCTTGATCGCTTCCTCATCATCTCTGTGGTTTTGCTGGCCAGTGTGTTTCCAGTTGAGTTGTTCCCGAATACGGTTCCTGCGCATCGAGGCGCCGACGGGCAATTCACCGGAAAACAGGGACAGGTCGTTCTCATCAAGGTGCCTGAGCTTAAAGATGCGACCAGCGTCAAAGGCCGGTTTCTGGGACGCACTGTCACGCTATTTCCTGACCCTTCCAGGGGTGGCGGATTCGGCTATCTTGGATTGCTGGGTATTGATTTGCAGGATGAGCCGGGCGCGCATGAACTGACGGTTGATGCACAATTGGGTGAACAGCTGCGGCACTTCAGTTACCAGGTCTTCGTCGTGAAAGAAAAATTTTCCGTCGAGCGTCTTACGTTGCCCAAGGACAAGGTCGATCTTGATGATAAAGCGGCCGCGCGCTGGAAAGTTGAGCAAGACGATGTACGCAAAGCCTTGGCCGAAGAATCAGCCATGCGACTTTGGCAGACGAGATTTATCGAGCCGGTTCGGGGAAAACGCACCGGCATTTTCGGCAGCGTCCGAATCATGAATGGGCAGGCGAGAAATCCGCACAATGGAGAGGATATCGGGGCTCCGCACGGTACCGACGTGCTGGCCAGTAACGACGGGGTGGTGCGTCTGACCGTGGATCACATTTTTTCCGGCCGGGGCATCTTCTTGGATCACGGCCTTGGCCTCTATTCGATGTATTTTCACCTCTCTGACGTGCTGGTTAAAGAAGGCGATTTGATTAAGGCCGGACAAGTGATCGGCAAGGTCGGCGCCACTGGGCGTGCCACAGGACCCCATCTCCATTGGGGGATGAAGGTGAACGGTGCTCGCGTCAATCCGTATGCCCTGCTTGAATTGCCTTTCCCTCAGAACCCCGCCACGTCACAGTCGCTGTCGGCTGAGCCACCTAGCCCCGCCCAGACGGAATCCATCGCACCTGCGGTCGGCAGTGATCAACGTTAGTGTGCGACGGTCCCTGGTCCGCTTCACATAACGCCAATCTGGCACACTCTCCAGAAGGTTTCGCCGTACCTCTGTCACTGTGATCGGTCGAGGCTTGGATCAAGGGCCGCGAGCACCGCCTTTGTCAGCGAGTCGGGCGTGTAGGGCTTCGGGAGAAACGCCGTCTGAGCGTCACTGTATTCGAGCACTTTTCCCTGTCGGTCAGAATAACCGGACGTGACGATGACTTTGATGTTCGGTTGCAAGTTTCTGAGTTCAGCGGCCAGCTCCGCTCCGCCCATGCCAGGCATAACCATATCGGTCAGCAAAAGTGCAATGGGGCGGGTCTGTCGCCGAGCCATGTCCAGTGCTTCCTCGGCAGAACGCGCGGCTAAGACCGTATAATGCTCGGCAACCAATATCGTGTGCGCCAGTCCCCTCACCATGTCATTGTCTTCGACCAGTAGAATGGTTTCTGAC
The DNA here is from genome assembly GCA_040006855.1 of Nitrospira sp. Lineage (GTDB taxonomy): Bacteria > Nitrospirota > Nitrospiria > Nitrospirales > Nitrospiraceae > Nitrospira_A. The sequence goes on along the minus strand of JBDTWG010000010.1, from coordinate 2,679 downwards.
TTCTCGACCGTCCCTGTCGGTTGAACCATTGGGCGTGGCTGGTCGGCCTGCTCGGCGACACGTGGCAGGTAGATGGTGAAGGTGGTGCCATTTCCTGGTTCGCTCGTGATGCCGACAGTCCCTCCGCATTGGCGCGCGATGCCATACACAGTGGAGAGGCCTAGGCCGGTGCCTTTTCCTTGTTCCTTAGTGGTGAAAAACGGTTCAAATATATGGGCCTGGGTCTCCGCGTCCATCCCGCATCCGGTGTCCCGGACCACCAATGTAATATAAGGGGCAGGGGCGAGAGGGTCAGGCCAAGACGGATCGGAATGTGAAATGGACACTTCCTTAGTTTCAAGCTCAAGACGGCCGCCCTGGGGCATGGCATCGCGGGCATTGACGACGAGATTCATGATGACCTGTTCGATCTGTCCCGGATCCGCTTTGATGAACCCTAATGTAGGATCCAGCGTCACGACGAGGTTAATGTCCTCGCCGATCACGCGCTTCATCAATTCGGCAATGTCGACCACGCGGTCGTTCAGGTTCAGGGCCTTCCGTTCGACCAGTTGGTGACGTGTGAAGGCTAACAATTGCCGAGTGAGGCCGGTGGCCTTATGGCCGGCTTCCTTGATTTGTCCCATGCCGCGTTGAACCCGGGCGTTAAGTCCTGGCTCTTCCAGCAACAATTCAGCCCAGCTGTTGATGACGGTCAGGAGATTGTTGAAGTCGTGGGCGATACCGCCTGCCATGCGCCCCAATGCTTCCATCTTTTGCGCCTGACGCAGTTGCCGCTCGAGGTCTTTGCGGTGAAGAAACTGGCTGATCATGGCGCCCAGTTCGGAGACGCGCTCCAATTTCGAGGTCGTCGGACGCAGTACATCATAGGTCAAAAATTCCATGACGCCCAGGACGTCTTTACCCTTGTGGATAGGAAACGCTAAGCCGCCATGTAGCTCGGCCTGTGGCACTGCCTGCAGCGCGAGAAATCCCCCCTCCTGCTGAATATCCGGACAGAGCAAGACCTCTCCGGTCTTCCAGACCTGTCCGGCAAGTCCCGTCCCTTGTGGTAAAACCAGGGTTCGGTAATGTTTGGCAAAGTCTTCGGCGAACAGTCCAGACTGGTGCCATAATGCATCGCAGCGTAACGTTTTTCCATGAGCATCGACGAGCCACAATACGCCCAATGCCCAGCCTTGCAATTCACACATGGCGCGGATGATTTTCGGCACGGCCTCATTGAAGGAGACAGACTCTTCGAGCGCCAAGCCAATGGCCACCTGAATGGCTTGCATGGTCTCCGCTTGCCTGCGTTCCGTGATATCGCTCTTCGCTCCGATCATCCGATAGGGTTTGCGGTGATGGTCGCGGAGCACATAGCCATGGTCGATCACATAGGCATAGGTGCCGTCGGCCCTTCGGAAACGATACTCAGCGGTCCACAGGTGCTGATCCGATTCGAGCACATAAGTCAGGCCGGCGATGATTGATGTTCGATCCGCAGGATGGATTTGCTCGGACCAGGCCAGCCATCCCTTTCCTAAGTACTGCCGTCCGTACCCGTACACAGTTTCGTAGGCATCATTCCACCACACGACACCCGAGGTGATATCCCAATCCCAGATCGCGTCTCTGGTCGCGAGGCAGGTCAGTTGAAACCGCTCTTCGCTTTTCCTCAAGGCTTGTTCGACACGGTGTCGGCCCATGGCATAGCGAATGGCACGTCTCAGCGCATCCCCGGTCAACCGCCCTTTGACGAGATAGTCTTGCGCACCACGGAGAAGAGATTCTTCGGCGACGCCGTCGTCGTCCAGTCCGGTCAAGACAATGACGGGAGCCTCATGTGCTTGTGCTCGCACACGGTCAAGGGTTTCCAACCCCTGGCTGTCGGGGAGCGATAGATCCACTAAAATCGCGTCCACCTGATTCTGCGCGAGTTTGACAAAACCCGCTTCAAGCGTGCCGGCCCAGTTTAAGGTGAAGCTGTGAGAGGAATGTTCCGAGAGGGCTTCCCGGATCAACTCCGCGTCATCTTCATTATCTTCGATCAGCAACACATGCACGTGTCACCTCTTTAAGAAGGGAATTTTTGACACTAAGGTCCAGTACATTTCGAATTCTTTGACGACCGTGAGAAATCTCGTAAAGGTGACGGGTTTACGAATGTAGGAGCAGGCGCCTTGCTCAAAGGACCGGATGATGTCCTCATCCCGTTCGCTCACTGTCAGCATGACGACAGGGAGGGCACGAAAACGGGGATCTGCTTTAATTTCCGTGAGGACTTCGATGCCCGTCTTTTTCGGCATATTGATATCCAGCAGTACCATGCCTGGCAACGGACTCTGGCTGAAGGGATCATCTCCACGCAAATAGGCCAGGGCTTCTTCACCGTCCCGCACGACCGCAATGCGATTGACCATATTCACCTCTTCGAATGCTTCCCGAATCAAGAGGATGTCGTCCTCATTGTCTTCCGCGATGAGAATGTCGAACGGTCTTATAGTCATGGGCGCACCTCTTTCGCCGCGTGCTCTTTCACGCCAAACGTAATGAAAAAATCAGATCCGCCTCCCTCGCGAGACGTCACCCAGGCGCGTCCGCCATGTCGTTCCGCGACCTGGCGGACGATGGCCAGCCCCGCTCCGGTACCCTCCACTTCACGTCCGACCGCTCGTCTGAATAGTTCGAAGATACGAT
>JBDTWG010000009.1:0-24877 GCA_040006855.1 Nitrospira sp. | reverse complement strand
CTCAATCGACAGCATGGGGATTTGCAGCGGGCCAAACGGAACCATCTGTCTCCTCCCCAATGCGGTTCGGAGATAGGTCGAATCTGCCAGGAGAAAATCGACAATGATTTCCTGTTCAAAGCGGATTCCCACAATGCGCCAGATCGAGATTCCCTGAAAGACCATAGGGGCTGGATGAATGATGGTGGAGTCGAACAGGGAGGAGACGAGCGCCTGAACCTGTTCGCGTGAAGGCGGCTCCAGAAGAATGAGGAGGTCGATGTCCGTTGTGGCTCGAGGCTCCACCAAGGCGCTGTAAGCCCAGCCCCCGGCCAGCGCATAGGTCACGCCGCGTCGGTTGAAGTCGGTGATGAGATCGGAGAACGCTCGGACTAGGATTGGCTCTGCCGCCATGCCTGCTCTTTGGCCAGTCGAATTTCATGCATAACCTGCGCGATTCCCTCGCCCGGTCCATTCCGCTGCTCGAGCACGGCCTGACGCAAGGCCAGCCCCAACTCCGTTAGTTCAACCGTGCGGCGCAAATTATCGGCAATACGTACATCGTCCGAGTAGGGAGGCAACGGTAACATGACCAGGGCTCCGAGAAAGAACCGACTCTGATCCGAGAGTCTACTCGACGGTTCGGCGGGGAGCAAGCGGGAAGGCGCACTCGACCATAATCCGGGGGCTCGCGAACGGGCCAGGCTAAATCGCGGGCTCCGGAATTGCCTACGCAAACAGCCGCACAACACCGCATAAGCCGGCCGCATGCATTCAGCTATCTCCTTAAGACTACGAATGCCTAGGGGGAACGTCTATGAATAGAAGATGGTAACGATCTGATTGAAGTTGAAGAGCATCGCGTTGGTTCGCGTGTAGGCGGCATGTCCGTAGTAGTGATCGCGGACATTGGCGGAGCTCGTGCAATCTTTGTAATCGACCAGCAGGCATTGTCCCTCGCTGGGGAAGCGTCCCGCGCGGCGCGCGCACTCGACCCAGCGTTCGAAGCCATCGTAGGGCTCCAGCAATTCCCAAATCGCTTTATTGGCAGTCTTGATGAGGTCGCTTTTCGGAACGGCATCGCTGCCGGCGGCGGCGAGTTGCTGTACGTAGTCTCCGCCCCAGGCGATCGGCATTTCAACGGTGATTTGCGGCATATCCATTTTGGAGAGCCAGGTTTTCCCATCGGTCCGCAGATTGCGATGGTTCACAATGTGGAGCAGTTTGCCGATGCCGGACGGGTCCCAGCCATAGCGCACGGGCGTGCCGAAGGTGACGATATCGAGCGCGACGCCGTTGAGCAAGGTGCCGTTGGTCAGCAGAGGCTCGATGCGATGAATCGCCTGAGCGTCTGGTCCCTGCGGCTGAGCGGCCAGCAGGAGTTCGAAGAGCGCTTTTCGACCGGTGATCGGCGAGGGACAGAGCAGGTTGGAGGCGAGCGCGAGCACGAGTCCGGCCTGGCCATGGGCTTGGACCAGGATGCGATCGCCGGATCCCAGATGCTGCTCGATGACAAGGGTTCTCAGGCGATCCAATAACCGGCAGGCGGCCAGGGCTCGACCCACATGATGATGTTCGCTAGACCAGAGTTCCCGGACGCAGGCAATGGGTTTCGTCACCTTCTGGTTCAAGGCTTTCCGGCATTGTTCGACCGTGGCGGTCGTGAAATTGCCGGCATCGCCGATCTGGGAATCGAGCAGGTTCCTGGTCGGCTCATCGTTGGAAAGCGGCGGAGTGAGGCCGCCTGGAAGCGGCGTGATGCCGTTCGTGCCTTCTCGCATGAACGAGAGGAGCGAATCCAAACCGGAAATGCCGCGTGAATAACCTCGTTTGAGACCACCTACTTCATCAAGCCGGCCTAGCCCAAAGATATCGGTTCCCGGGATCGAACCATGGAGGAACATAATCAACCGCACTCCCGCCTGTGCCAGCTGCTGCCCCACTTGTCCCATGGCGGTCTGCCAGGCCGGAGAGTCGGCGTCAGGCGGCGTCGTCCAATCCGCATAGGCGAGCCGATCGCCGGGATTTTTACGCGAGAGTTCGTCGTGCTGAAAATTGTTTTCGTTAGGCATGGGAAGACTGTCTTACCCGAAACGGAGCGGGAAGTTCAATGGAGTGACCGATGATGATGTTCCGACAGGGTGCTTAGCGATGGGCGGCGGAATCGGGCGGGGACGATTGTAGTGAGACGGTCGGGGGCAGCTGGTTTCTGGGCATGACGGCCGTGGCCGAACAGATTTTCGCCTCCTCATCGGCGCGGCGATCGACGATGTTGACCCCCTGCAGATATTCTTGAACGATTTCTTCGCGCACCACTTCGATGTCTTGTTCGGCTTCCCTGCCGGTTCGTTCGCGTACCCGGTCGGTGGCATGTTCCTTTACCAGCACCCTGATTTGCTTGGCAATGTCGGCCCGGGCGGCCAGCTCGGAGACGCGCTGACAGACCAGTTTCCCTTTGCTGAGATCCCCTTGGCCCTGCCCGATCAGAAAATGCGCGGCGTTATAGGCAGGCGCGTGGTCCTGCTGAGGACGATTCGGATTCTCCGATGCGGTTCGCTGTTCACGCTGGTGAAGGCGTTGGAAAGTTTGATCGGCGTGGTCGCGCACCTCTGGTGTGCTCAGGTCCGCCGCCAGCACCGGTGGTGTCATGAGTAGCGCACCCAGAAGCCACCACCCTGCTTGAGCCTGCCCCGAATTCGTCGACATCATTACCTTCCTCCCTGGTTGCTCCCTTTATTGGGGACGCTTTGCGAAGGTGCTGGCGGGACCGTCACCGGTTTCTGCGGAACCTGGTAGATGATTGCAGGTGGGATTCCTCGAGGTGCGACGCCGGACGGTTGCGGAGCAGACGGCGAACCTCGGTCGCTCCCTGGTTGATGGGTATGCAGTGTTCGCGGGGTCGGTTGGCCATTTGGCGGCGGGACTTGTCGATAGGTCGGCATCGTACTGCGGCCCGATGGCGGCAGAGAGGTACCCGGCTGAGCAGGCACTTGGATGATCGTCGTCGCACTCCCGGTCTGCGGCGGTTGTCCCGAAGGGTTTGGTAGAAGCGGATTGACCTGATAGACGTTCGAAAGCTGTCGGGAATTCGCCGGCGGGGTTGCGCCTGGTTGTACAGGCTGCTGCGGCACGACGTAATAGCCCGGCAGAAATGGAACGGTATGGGGAACAGGCGGCTGCTGAGGTTGAGGCGGTGCCGGTGGTGATTTGGCTCCTACGGTCTGCTGCGCAATGGCGAGGTGAGGATTGTTGGGATTGAGGCGACCCGCGAGGTCAAGCAGTGCATGCACCTGTGCGAGTCCTGCGGCCGGATAGGGCTGTATGATCGGCGCGATCAAGACCCAGTCGGTCCAAGCCTGTGCCACCATCGCATCGGACTCCGCGCGGTTGAGCAGCTCGTTCCGCTCATGACTCAGTTGCTGGACCTGTTCAGGCGATGTGGCTGCGGCGAGTGCTTCGTTGGCTGCTTCGAGTTCCTGTTGCAACTGCTCGACATCCTGTCTCAGCGCGAGCAACTGCTCGCGCGCGTCTTCGTTCTGTTTCAACGCGGCAATGGCCTGTGCGACCTCGTCGGTGTCTACTTGTGCAGTCAGCTCAACGCGGATCGTCACGACGTCTCCATCGAGTTCCGTCTTCACCTGGTGATCGAGCACCACGACCATGCCTGCCGTGTAACTGCGGATTTCATCCTGGGTGACGTCCAGATCGCGCACCACCGTGACGCTCTCCAGGTAAGATGCGACCTGTTCCAACGCCTGCTTTTTCGCTTCCCCAGTGGCGAGCCGAACGGCATCGGCTTTGGTTTCTCGATCGCTCATCCGATGGTCGCCCATCCCGGTGACGACACGAACCTCGGCGCGGACCGATTCCGGATTGCCGAGCGCAAGGCCCAGGGTGAGCATGAACCAGGCACCAAGCGGGCGAGCGATTATTCCCCACCAGGACGTGAAAGCAATGAGTCGCCCACCTCTGCGACCACAGTCTTGGAGCATCGCCTCACCATGCAAAATCGCGGTTATCGGTTGAGAGTGTGTCGACTCCGTCAGGATAACATCGATACCGCAGAGACGCCATTACACGCAGGGTTCGCGCCTTGCCTTCCCGGAAAACAGCATGCTAAGGTACTTTCTCTTCGCTTGGTGAAGGATCTCATGGTGAGGCAGGTCATGAACCGTATCAGCAGCATTTCTAGAGCCACAGTGGCCTTGAGCATGGGCGTCGCTGTGGGTTTATTGCTTGTCGCAACCTCGTTTCAATCGGAATTCCAATCCCTGGCCCACGCGGCACGGGATACCTCAGCCGTTTCCCCGTCTGCTTCGGGATCGACGACGGAACATGTCATCCTCTTCGTGCTGGAAGGGCTCGGCCAGGAGTCGTTGAAAACCGGATCCATGCCGGTCCTCTCGTCGCTCGTAAAGGATGGGTCTGTGACATGGTCGGCTACGGCCGTCGCGCCTGCGCGCCGGCTACCCACCATGGCATCGTTGGTGACGGGAATGCCGGTCGCGAAACACGGCATTACCTGGAATGTCTTTGAATTCAGCCGCGGCTATCCCCGTGCGCCGACGGTCTTTGACTATCTCGACCTCAGCGGCGGCCGGGACAGCGCGATCTTTTACATGGATGAATCGCTGTATCAGCTCGCCAAGCCTGAGCCCTATACTGATTATCAAATGTGCGGCCCGCTCCGGGCCGAATGCAGTCCCGACCGCTTGGTGGGGTATGTGCGTGACTATTTCAAGAAAGCGACAAGCGGATCCGGCTACGGCCATGCGATTCCGGCGTTGCCGCATTTTCTGGTCGTTCATTTGCCTGCCCCTGGACGTGTGGGTGAGGCGCAGGGCTGGAAATCAGCCGCCTACAAAGATGCGCTGAAAGCAGTGGACAAGGCCATGGGGACCGTGCTGGATCTCTACCGTGACCTCGGCCTGATCAAGCGGACCACCGTCTTTGCCACATCGCTAAGCGCAGTCGGTGAGATGCAATTCTCGGCCGGTGACGAGTCTGCTGAACAAACGAACAACGTGCCGGTGGTGCCCTGGATCGCCTCGGGCGTCGGTATCAAGGCCGGTCACATGATTCGTCAGCCGGTCTCGATTCTCGATACGGGTGCGACGGTCATGCGCGCGCTGGGACTCACCACCTATACGGAGTGGGAGAGCCAGCCGGTCGAAGAAATTTTCAAGACGGCCTTTACGGCTGCTCCCGCAAGTCCGCTGCTGCAATAGAGGACTGATGTATTCATCGTCTCAGAGAGAGTTCATCAGGCGGTGGGTCTTCCTTTGGAGTCTGGCGCTGCCGTGCGCGGTGTTATTGATGGGGCCTCCGGAACTTCTGGCTGTCGGCCCTCCGCCGGCCCACAGCAAGGAACATGCAATCACGATCGATCCGACTCCGCTCGTGCCGCAATCGTGGTGGCAAGTGCCTGGCATTACCCCGCCGCTCTGGGTGTTGGACCCCGAGACTTCCGATGCCTATCGGACGACCGAGACGCGCGAGTTGAAGCTCAAACCTGGGCAATACAAGTTCATCAGTTTTACATTCGACTTCCCCTTTACGGTCACTTTGGACGGACGATTAGAATATTCCAAGTCACTCGATCAATGTGTGGAGGGCCGCGGGACTCAGACCTTGGTGGTGCGGTGCAAACGCACCTATCCTCACGGCGGTCAACGTGATGCCTATTACGGTAATAGTGAGGTGAGTGATGGCACAAGCACTCGATGATCTTCTCGATTCGCTTGAAGATGCGGATGATGCAACTCGTGAAGAGGCGGCAAAAGCCCTCGCAGATCTAGCGGACCCGACTACGTTGGAGGCGCTCATCGGTGCCTGCGGTGATGAGTATTGGTCTGTGCGGACTCGCGCTGGGTGGGGAGTCGCCAAGATCGGCGGTGCCAAGGCGGTGGAGGCCCTCATCGCGCTCTTCAATGATCCCATCATGGAAGTCCGTAATGAAGCCGTCGCGGCCGTCGTGTCTTTGGGCGAGAGCCAGGTTGATCGTCTCATGGTGGCGATGAAGGATGAGCGATGGCGGGTGCGGGAACATGCGGCCAAGTCCTGCGGTGAACTGCGCAATCGACGCACGGTCGATGCTTTGATCTTTGCCTGCCGAGATCGCGATGGAGCCGTAAAAAGTGCCGCTGCGGAAGCGCTCGGAAAAATCGGCGACCCCAAAGCGATTCCCGCGTTGCTGAAGCTGTTTCGGGATTCCTCAAAAATCGTCCGTGAAACGGCTGGTATTGCCCTGGTGGCCATTGGTCAGCCATCCATCGATCTGCTGATCGAAACCCTGAAGGACAAAGACTTCGTCGTGCGTTGTCATGCGGCTCGAGCACTGGGGGGCATGACGACGGATTATCAGATCGGCCGGAGCTGGGCGCGTGAACCGCGTGTCGTTGATGCGTTGATCGAAGCGCTGAAAGATCCGGATCGTGCGGTGCGTGAAGATGCCACGATTGCGCTGGGCATGATTGGCGATCCCCGCGCCATTGATGGACTCCTGGAGGCCATGAAAGATGGTGCGGTCAAGCGCCATGCCATTGCGTCGCTGGGCATGATCGGCGATCCTCGAGCCCTCCCTGCGGTCTTGGCTGCGCTTAAGGGGAAAGGCGTTCGCCAGGAGGGGACCCCCACCCCTGGCTGCATTGTGAGTGAAGATGCGTTTATTCGAGAAGCGGCAGCTACCGCGCTCGGTCATTTTCGCCAACCGCGCGTCATTCCTGATCTCATCATGCTCTTAAAAGATGGTGTCTTGCGGGAGAAGGCTGCCGCGGCGCTGGTGTTGATCGGTGATTCGGCGATCGAGCCACTCATCTCCTTTCTCTACGATCCCAAAGCCTCGGAAGTCGAAGCGGAAGGCGAGCGCGTCCTTTCCTACGCCTCTGTGCGACTCACTGCCAAGGATTCCTTGCGATTGCTCGTCGTGGAGACATTGGAACACCTGGGCTGGACGCCTCCGGATGAAGAGACGTCGGTGGATTCCAGCCAGGCCGACAATCTTCGTGTCGATCGGCCGCTTGGAGATATCGGTCGGTTCGGGCCGAGCGGAGATTTCGCGAAGGGGTCGGTGCGGTAGCCATCGCTTCTCTTTCCGGCTCAGTTCCTGAGGCGTGTCTCGAGAGTTTCTGCGTCCATTCCCTCCTGTTTTGACCAGCTCTGCAGGGAGGTTTCGATGCCTGGTCGTAGGACCGACCCTGCGTTGACCCTCGAAAAAAACCTGTGTTAAGGTCGAGAGCTTCACGCGAGGCCGAGGAACCATGGCCGATACCGTCAGTGAACAGATCGCGGCTCTTTCCGATGAGGACTGGGCGGTCCGTGAAGAAGCTGCGGCCATGCTGGGATCGTTCAAGGATCCCCGCGCGGTCATGCCACTGACGAGAGCGCTTCACGATGCTGATCGCGCCGTTCGCGAAGCGGCAATTGGAGCGCTCTCCTCAATCGGCGAGCCGTCGGTGCCGGCGTTGGCCACCTGTCTGGCCGATCCTGCGCTGCATGTGCAGGAAGCGGCCTCGGCCATTTTGGCCTCGATTGCGGATGCCCGGGTGTTTGCGCCGCTGGTCGTTGCGCTGAGCAGTCGTGATTGGATCGTGCGCATGCATGCTGCGAAGGCGTTAGGCAAGATCGGCGATCCAGAGGCTGTGTCGGTCTTGATGCCGCTGTTGCAGGATAAGGTCAAAGCCGTTCGTGAGGAAGTGTCCGGCGCTCTGGCCGCCATTGGTGGAGTCGCCGTGCTCGCGCTGATCCAGGCGCTCCAGCATGATGAATGGTTGGTTCGCCTCCATGCGGTGGAGGCGCTCGGAAAGCTGAAGTCCTCCGATGCCGTGGAACCCTTGCTCCAGGCGTTGTTCAACGATCGGGATTCGGCTATCCGGGAGGATGTGGTGCGGGCGCTCGGCGCCATCGGGGATGCTCGGGCGGTGGACTATTTAGTCCTGGTGATGAAGGAGCCGACACTGCGGCTTATAGCAGTTGAAGCACTGGGCCATATTGGTGACCGCCGCGCCGTGCCTCTGTTGCGACGAATTGTGGAAGGCGCGCCCTTGGGTGAAGCGAGCCAGTCCTCTGCGGCCTGTGCCGATGGATGGACCGACGAGATGGCGACCATGGGGATGGCGGCTCGTGCGTTAGGCATGATTGCCGATGGAGTCGCAATTCCGTCACTGATTGTGGCCTTGCGGAATACGGTCACCCGTTCGGAAGCCTCTTTGGCCCTGGCCAAGTTTGGCCCGGCGATTATTCCGTCACTGCTGCCGATGCTGGCGAAGGAGCAAGACGAGAATATTCGCTATTATGTTCGGGAAACATTGACCGCCGTGGGTTGGCGTCCAGGGCGCATGTAACGATCGATCAGCCGGATAACTTGGGCATGGCTCAGAAGTATGTTCGCAGCAGGTGCAGACTCGCTTGACCGATCACTTAATTATCCTGGTTTTTTACTCTAGCAATGTCTAAAGAATCTATCGACACCCTGGTCTCTGAGTTGACTCACGAGGAGGAGTGGCGGCGCATGCGGGCCACGGCTGCCTGCCTGGCCGGCGGTCCTCGTGCGGTGCGCGCGCTCACGCAAGCCTTGGAGACCGGTGATGCGCCGCTCCGTGTGGAAGCGGCCGGGATGTTGTCTCGGATCAAAGACCCCGCGGCGGGTCTTTCACTGGTCGGCTTGCTTCGGGATCCCGAGGAGACGGTTCGACAGGCTGCGTTTGCCGCGATCGAGCAGATGGCCGGCAATCTGGATGACGAAACGGCGGCGGGTCTCGTGCGGAACCTCCATGAATCGCCTGACGAGGATGTACGAAGCCGCGTGCGGCAACTTCTGGGCTTGATACCGAATGCGATTACCCCGCTCTGTGAAATGTTGACCCATCCTGAGGTCGAAGCACAGACGACGGCGGCGACGATTCTCGAGCATTTGCTCGATCCGCGTTCAGTGGACGGATTGATCGATGCGATGGCGTCCCCGGCGGTTCGCGACATTGCGGTACGGACACTCAAAAAGCTCGGTGCGATCCGTGAACGGCTTGATACGAGTTTTGATGCGTTGCGGGATATCGAAGGCGCGAGTGAACGGGAAGAGGCCCGCATGTCCACTGTGATGGACCTGCTCGGTGTCGGACGTCCGAGCGTCGAAATTTTGATCGAGTATCTTGAGGATGATGATTGGGTGGTGCGCGAAGCCGCGGCCGATTTGCTGGGGAAAATAGGAGATGTGCGCGCAGTGGAGCCGTTGATGAAACGGCTCCAGGTCGACAAGGATACCGGCGTCAAAGAATACGCCGTCAAGTCGCTGGGCCTTATTGGTGATCCGCGCCCGGCGCAATTATATATCGAGGCCATCCCGATCAGGCCTTTGCGTGTCATGGCGATCGAGGCATTGGCCAAAATCAAAGACGTGGAAGTGTTGCGTCCGCATAATGAGTTGTTCATTCGTTTGCGCGGTGACCGGGATGGGATTGTGTCCTATAGCGCCGGACTCATCGCGGACAAGCTGGCCGCGCTCGAGGACGCACAACCGGTCGGACAGGAGGAATCGGACGATCATGAGTGATGCCGAGCGTATAGCACAGTTGATAGCCGCGCTTCGGGATGACAACGACGCGTTGCGCGAGCATGCAATGGCGAGTCTCGGGCAGATGGGCCACGAGGCCCTTCCCCAATTGGTCGGTTTAATGGCAGATGAGGACGTGGTGATTCGCGAGGCCGCGGCTACCGCCGTGGCGCGCATTGGCCCTATCGCATTTGATCAACTGCTGGATGCATTGCGCGACGACGAATGGGCGATTCGTGAACAGGCGGCGAACGTGCTAGGGCGTTTCCGAGACGTCCGGGCGGTGGAGCCTCTCATGGCGGCCCTGAAAGACAAGGATGGGGCGGTCAGGACAGCGGCGGTGTGGGCCTTGGAACGAATCGGAGACTCCAGCGCGACGCCGGGATTAATCGAGGCGCTGACCGACGGCACGGTGCGAGAAGACGTGGCGCGCGTATTAAAAAAGATCGGCGATACGCGGGCGGTCGATGCCTTAATCGGCGGGTTGCTGGGCACCAATTGGATGGTGCGGCGTCATGCGGCGGAAGCACTCGGAAAGATCGGCGATCTGCGCAGCGCCGATGCCTTGATCCAGTCGCTTCAGGATGAAGATTGGCTCGTGCGGCGGAACGCCGCAGAATCGTTGGCGCGGCTCGGCGCGAAGCAGGCGATCGAGCCGCTGCTCCCCCTCCTGGAAGACGAAAACACGATGGTGCAGGAAACAGTCGAAGGTGTCCTCGCGAGTTTGGGATGGAAACAGGCGACCTCGTCATAACCGGATAAAGGAACTTTACTATGGCAGATGAAGCACCGGCAAAACTGATTCAGATCGGACCCAAGGGCGGGGCCAAGAAAGATGGCTTTAATCTGGTGACGGAGCGGGTCGTGGCCGTCAATCCGGAAGCCAAACAGCTTGAAGTCGAACTCCTCGCCTACGACGGCAAGACCGTGGTGTTGGATGTCGGTGAAGAGGCCCTCGAAGATTTCCTCAAGATCAAGCCCGGCGATGGGGCGACGATCCGTGTGGTCGAAGAAGGCGGCAAGCGCATCGCGAAGAGTTTCCGGATTCGCGCCAAGGATCCAAATGCACAAAAGGCCGATGCCATGCTGATCGATCTCAAGGACTCGCACTGGCTCAATCGAAAATACGCGGCGGAAGTCCTCGGCGAGCTGAAAGATCCCCGTGCCGTGGTGCCGTTGGTGGGTGCGCTCACCGACGAAGTGGGTGATGTGCGGCAGCGGGCCTACGATTCGCTGATCAAGATTGGTGGGACGGCCGTGTCGTCACTCGTGCCGTTGTTGGCCTCGGAGGAAGACGACGTGCGTCAATCCGCGACGGAGATCATTCGAAAGATTGGGAAACCGGCCGTAGAGCCCCTCGCGACGGCCCTCGCAGAGGCCGACGACCGGCTAAAGACGAAGATTATGAAGGTGCTCGATCGGATGGGCTATAAGCCAAAACCAAAAGAGGGGGCACAGGCTGAAGCGGCGAAACTTCTCAGCTAGCCGCAACAGCCTGCACGCCGGCTAGGCGACTGGATCCTTAGTAGGACGACCGACTGAGACGTGGCGGAAACCGAAGCCGACGACGCGATCGGTATCGTAGGTATTGCGTAGATCCAGCAGCAGTGGCTGCCGCATGGACTTTTTCAACCGCTCGAAGTCGAGATTTCTGAACTGGTTCCACTCGGTCATGATGATCAGGCCGTCGGCGCTTTCTGCCACGTCATAGGTATCCTGGCAGGGCACCATGCCCGGTAATAGCTTCGTAGACTCTTCCATTGAGGCCGGATCATAGGCGCGAATCGTCGCCCCTTCCTTCATTAACTCGCTCAGAATCGTCAATGACGGTGCTTCCCGCATGTCGTTAGTGTTGGGTTTGAAAGACAAGCCTAATACGCCGAGCGTTTTTCCCTTCACTCCTCCGCAGGCCTCTTTGACCTTGGCGACCATCCGCATGTGTTGTTCGTAGTTCACCTTGGCAGCGGCTCCTGCGATCTGAAACGGATATCCCACGCGTTCTCCGGTCTGGACCAGTGCGGCCAAGTCTTTCGGGAAGCACGAACCGCCGAACCCTGGTCCGGCATGCAAGAACTTGTTTCCGATACGATGGTCGAGCCCCATTCCCTTAGAAACCATCTGCACGTCGGCCCCCACCTTTTCGCAGACCGTGGCGATTTCATTGATGAAGGAAATCTTGACGGCGAGAAAGGCGTTAGAGGCGTATTTAATCATTTCAGCGGTCGGGATATCGGTCACGACGACCGGAGTTTCCAGCAGATACAGCGGACGATAGAGATCTTTCATGATGGCCACGGCCTGTTCACTGTCCGCGCCGATCACCACACGGTTCGGCCGCATGAAGTCTTCAATCGCGGAGCCTTCACGCAGAAATTCCGGATTCGAGACGATATCGAAACGGAATCTGCCGGTTTGATTGGCCTTGATCACTTCGCGCAATTTTTCCCCCGTGCCGACGGGGACCGTGGACTTGGTGACAATGACTTTGTAGCCGGTCATGTTTTTTGCGATCCCGCGACCGACTTCTTCGACATAGGACAGGTCGGCGGACCCGTCCGATTTGGGAGGAGTTCCGACGGCGATGAAGATGACCAGCGCTTTGTCGACGGCCTTTGCAACGTCGGTGGTAAAATGGAGGCGGTCTTCTTTAATGCCTTTGGCGACAAGTTCGGTGATGCCGGGTTCGAAAAAAGGGACTTCGCCCTTCTCAAGTCTAGCGATCCGGCGCGCATCAGTGTCCATACAAGTCACGTTCACGCCGAATTCTGCGAAGCAGGCACCGGTCACGAGACCGACATAGCCTGTTCCAATCACGCTGATATGCATGGATGCGTCTCCTCCTGAAGAAAAGCTGAGGGATGTTCGTGTGAGTGTGTGTGCAGCGTTGTCAGTATAGCAATGCGGGCGAGCGTGAGCAATCAAATCGCACCTTTCGGCTGGAGGTGCGGGAGAATTGCAGATTGCGGCACACTTCAGTAGAATTCGGCCTCTTCGCAGGAGAGGATGGTGAATGGCGATTTCAGGCGGGCCCATCCAGCGACCCTTGGCGATGATGATGCGCCCCATCACCCGGACGGTGCATCCCGATGACACCTTGTTGGCGATAGCGCGGCAGCTTCGCGATGCTCGAGTCGGAGCGCTGCTTGTCAGTGAGCACGGTGACTATGTGGGGATCGTCAGTGAGGCGGACCTCGTTCGGAAGGCGATGGCTAGTGGCGCCGTCGCTGAGCAGGTCACGGCCAGGGCGGTGATGAGCGCGCCAGTCATGACGATTGATATCGCCCAGTCCGCGCATGAAGCGAGCGACGTGATGGCTGAACGAGGAATTAGGCACCTCGTCGTGACTGAAGAAGGCCGCGTGGTGGGCATGATTTCAGTGCGCGATCTGCTTCGATACTTCAAGAATTGGGGAACTTTGTAATATGATGCGTCCTTACTCTCGGCCCTGCTCCTCTTCTCCAATCTCACCAGCGCTTCTTCGTCGATGATGGCACAGGGACCTGCGGCCTCTTCAACCCCCCGTCTCTTTCTGCTCGTGACGGCGCTTGTGACCGGCGCGATTGTCATGGCTCTGGAAATTCTGGGGAGTCGGTTGCTCGCCCCGATTTTTGGCAACTCGCTGTTTGTCTGGGGGGCTTTGATCGGCGTCATCCTGGCTGCCATGAGTTCTGGCTATGCATTCGGCGGCTGGGCGTCGGATCGGTATCGCGTGGCGGCAGTCCTGGCGTGGCTCCTGCTCGGATCCGGAGCCTGGACCCTGCTGATGTCCTGGATGGGGCAGGTGACGATTCTCAAGGTGGCGAGAGCCATTGAAGATCCACGATGGGGACCAAGCCTCGCCGCTTGTGTGTTGCTGGGCCCTCCTGCCTTCGGGCTGAGCGGTGTGATGCCCGCGCTCCTCCGTTTGGCCGTTGTGGATATGGGGTATCTCGGCCGCCACGCCGGCAGCATGATTGCGCTATCCACGGTCGGAAGTTTGGCCGGGACTTGGGGCACGGCCTTTTTCCTTCTTTCGTGGTTGGGAACCCAGACGCTTGTTGCGTCCTTGGGCGCGATCCAGGTCCTGCTCGGCCTGCTGTGGCTGCTGCAGGGAAGCGCGCGGGTGCAAAAAATGGCGGGCCTGTCCCTGACTGGTCTGCTCATCATCAGCTGGTATGTCTTTGGTCAGGCTCCGGTTGTCGCCGGGGTGGTGCACCAGGAAGATAGTCCATACCAGCAGGTGCGTGTCCGCGACGACGATCTGTTTCGATACCTGGTGCTTGATCGAACCTGGCACGCGGTCATGTGGCGGGCCGATCCCACAACCCTCTTTCTTCCCTACAGCCAGCTCATGGTGGCGGCGGTGGCCTTGGCGCCCGAACCAAAGCGGGGACTCATTTTGGGGCATGGAGGCGGGTCGATCGCCAAGTGGCTGGCTTTGGTCTGGCCGCAGTTGGAATTGGATGTGGTTGAATTCGACCCAGTCGTCGTGCAGATGGCAGCGCAATATTTTGAGTATCGCCCGCCCGCCAATCATCATGTGTTCGTCAAGGATGCCCGGGTATTTTTACGGGATACGACTGCGACTTATGACGTGATCTGGGTCGACGCGTTTGCAAGGCACCTCGTTCCCTTTCATCTGACCACCGTCGAATTTTTCGCGGAACTCAGGCGCAAGCTGAATCCAAATGGCGTGGTATCGGTTAATCTGGCTTCCTCGGGAGGTGGTGGGGATCTTCAGCGAGCGAGTGCGGTCGTGCAGACGTTGAAGACGGCTTTCCCCACGATCGAATCCTTTGCAGTGCAGGGGCCATGGAGGGCGCATCAAACGACGGCAGAGAATCTGATCTTTTTCGGTGGGACTCCGATCGACAGCATGTCCTTTGATGAAATGGTTACTCATATCAAGTCGCAGGTTGAAGCTCGTCGGCTACCACCGGAGGCTACGGCACTGCTAGCGACGCACCGCGACAAGCCCTGGCCTCCGGGCTTGACCCTGACGGATGACTATACGCCCTACGATCTCTTGGTCGGATCCCATGCTCAGGAAATGTCACCCGATGGGAAGTCGATGCCATAAGTATATGAAATGATGAATGGAAGGAAGTTAACGGAGTCTTGCCTACAATAAAGATTCAATGGGCGAATAGGTTCGCTAGGGGTCCAAGAACTTTCTTGCTTCCCTTTTAATCCCTATGCTATAAGGTGTCCCTCGTTAGCCTATTATTTAGGACTTTTTCGAGTAGTCTGGGCTGGGCTCCTGGGCAGAGTCTAGCAGAGGGTTCAGAGCGCGGTGGTCATCATTCACCAACCTAATCGCATCTCTTCTTAATCTCTTTAAGGAGGTAGGTCATGGGTAAGACGATGGTAGCAGTGTTTTTTGGCCTGGTCATGCTGGTGGCTGAGGCATCGGGCGCATACGCGCATCAAGCCGGCGGTGTCGAGATCGGTGACTTAGAAACCGGTTCAGTCGTCGGTCAGCCATTTAAGGAGCTGGTCGTTGATGGGGAATTGTTTGCGGTTGAAA
Source organism: Nitrospira sp. (assembly GCA_040006855.1). Classification (GTDB taxonomy): domain Bacteria; phylum Nitrospirota; class Nitrospiria; order Nitrospirales; family Nitrospiraceae; genus Nitrospira_A. Next base: position 9,845 of record JBDTWG010000009.1, on the reverse strand, counting down.
TCGGGAGCCTGAAGGCTTGGTATCCGCCAGTCACCATTATCGATTTCAAAGTTCGGCCGGGCCGTCCAGTTGTGTTGAAGGTGACGAACAGCTCTGCGACCGAGCATGGGTTCCAGATGACCGACGCGACTAATGTCGGGTCACCGTTTGTGATGAAGGCTGAAGTGGTATTAAAGCCAGGTGAAACGAAGTACATCGGCGTTCCGACCAGCGACATGTTCTACGCCACGCAGGGCAATACGTTGAACTATCGTTGCCATTTGCACCCGGCTCACGTCGGTGGCAAAATCCTGATGATTAAGTAATCATTCGTCATACGTCGTACAGTACAACGCCCCGTCTGCAGCGATGCAGGCGGGGCGTTGTCGTGTCTGGAGCAGAATGTTGCAATAGGTCGCTGTCCTCAGACTTCCTGTTCCTGCTTGCATTCTGTCGCCGCATCCAGAGGGATGCTTTGTGACCCTTTGAGATTCCCGGCTACGATCAACAGCAAGAAGCGACTTGCCGTGGGTTCAGTCTGCCGACGATCCGTGACGATTGCGGCAACATCGACAATCATTTCATCACCCTCCCATTGGGTTTCGTTCACGACCCAAAAATGACTGGCCGCATCTGGAAATTGCTTCGTGACAAAACTCTCAATGATCGCACCGACATCGTCACTGCCGGCGATGGTCTGGTTTGGGAGGAAAGCACCGGCAAGACAGACAAGCAGAATGAGGGGAGTAAAGCGCATCATGGGCACCTCCAGGTAAGAGGATGACAGATAGACTGGAGCAAGGCCGCATGGTGAGAAGATGGCCGCGTCCCTGCTGTGCGCCCCTTTTCTATTAAAGTGTACAGCGGCCGATCGGCGAAAGCTAGGAAGGCCACGTTTTCGCGTAGCCAGGCAGGATAAGTCGCGGGCACGCGCTGAAACGACGAAGGCTCCCTAAGGAGCCTTCGTGATGCATCGCGCATATGGGCATCGTAGAGTCTAATTAGTTGCGAACACCGCTCCAGACTTTGGCTGAATCGATTTCTTTATCCGGATTCAACGTCTTGGCTTTTTCCAACAACACGTCGGTCGTTTCGGGGTAGGCTGGGTCGGCAATGCAGCAATTATCCACCGGGCAGACCGCCGCACATTGCGGCTCGTCGAAGTGCCCGACGCATTCGGTGCAACGATCGTGAGTGATGACATAGATATTGTCGCCCTCTCCCTGCCCGTCGCCGACATGGTTGCCTTTGCCTTCGGCGTCGCCTCGTGTTTCGAAAATCGCCTCATTGGGACATTCCGGTAGGCATGCCCCGCAGGAAATACATTCATCGGTGATCAGAAGCGCCATGGCCTGTGCCTCCTCAATTCCTTAATGTCGGATAAGATGTTGACAATTTCGTACCGTCACGACCATAGTTCGTGACGAAACAGGATCGCATTCTAAGCTGCGATTCTTCGGCAAGTCAACAGAGTCCGACTTGGGAAGAAGGCCTAGCGCTCTGAAAGTCATGGGGCTTTGGGCCCAATATACATGCGGCTCCGCGCATGAACGATCATTGAGGATGCATCCATGTCCGATCGCGTTTGCGTATGGTGAAGAGAGCAAGCGGGGCTGAATCAGAACAGCGCCGCAAGAAAATCGTGACGTTCGTGCTCTTGGTGATATTGCTGATCAGCGTGAGCCTGTTTCTCGGCGGTCCGAAGGAATCCGACCTCATCATTGTAGAGTTTCCGAACGGTAAGACCATGGAAACGGAAGTGGCGAGCACGCCCGAGAAGCTGCTGTTCGGTCTCGCGTTCCGAGAAGGATTGCCAGCTGACACGGGGATGCTTTATATCTTTGAGTCTACAGGGTTGTATCGGGTTCGGACCAGGCAGTTCCGTATTCCGGTCGATATGTTGTGGATTGATGAGAGTCACCACGTGGTGCATATCTTGGAGCAGGTGCCGCCCTGTGCTCAGGACCCTTGCCCGCTGTACGGGCCTCCGCCAGAGCCGATTCGTTACTTGATCGAGGCCGAGGCGGGCTACGTGCGTCGGGAAGGTATTGCGGTGGGAATGGAGCTCAAATTTACGCTTCGCATGTAAGGAAATCGGAGTTGTCTTTATGGAAGGGTTTCAGTGTGTGGCCAAAGTCGAGGATATTCCTCCCGGCCAAGTCAAGGTTGTGAAAGTCAATGAGCGCGCCATCGCGGTGTTTAATATCGAGGGGCACTTTCATGCGATCTACAATGCTTGTCCTCACGAAGGCGGTCCCCTGAACAAGGGGCGCGTGAAGGGGCACGTCGTCTCCTGTCCCTGGCATGACTTGGCTTTCGATGTTCGAAATGGCCAAGGGACAGATGGGGGAGGCTACTGTGTCGGCAGCTATGATGTGCGCGTCGACGAGGGCCAGGTCTTCGTTGGAGGACGGCGTAAAGTTTAGTTCCACGGACAATTGATGCGGAATCACAAGAGAGTGTTATGAGTCCATTAAGCAAAGCCGCGCCGACAGGCACTGAGCGGGAGCCCGGAGCCAAAATGCTCACGGCCCGAATGGGAGCTTCTGTCCACATCCACCTGTGGGAAGATCGCACGCGAGGGGAGCAGTGGGTGCCGATCTATGATGCCACTGTGATGCCTCTGGTCGAGGATGATTTTCTTCGCATCGCCAGCAACAACGCCGTCGACAACGGGCAGCGAATGTTCGAGTTTAAGCCTGTGGCAATCGGGACTCACCGGCTGGTGTTTGAGAAGCGGATGGGTTGGAAATTCACGGCTGAAGACCGCCAAATTTATTATGTGACCGTGTCTTGATTACGTAAAGGCGGTGAGCGCTGCATCATGCCTGACATTGCTTATGTGAATGGTCGTTTTGGTCCTCTTGCTGATGCGGTTGTCAGTGTCGAGGATCGTGGATTTCAGTTCGGTGACGGTGTGTATGAAGTCATTCGCACCTATCGCGGGCAGCCATTTTCAATCGAGGCGCACCTGGCCCGTCTTGAGCGCAGTGCGAAGGCCTTACAGCTTCCTTTCGGTCATACGCGGGCGCAGTGGACCTCGCTGATTCATGAAGGTCTCCGGCTGAGCCGATTTCCAGAGACTAAAATTTATCTGCAGATCACCCGAGGGCAAGCTCCTCGCGATCATCCCTTCCCCCTTGATCTCGCGCCGACCACGGTCCTAACCTTTCGCGAGCTTCGTCCCCTTGAGCCATCCGTTCGCAATGCCGGAGTGCAGGCCATGACGGTCGAAGACATTCGCTGGGGACGCTGTGACATTAAGAGTGTGAATCTGTTGGCGAATGTGCTGGCGCGTCAGCGGGCGAAGGAGGCCGGAGCATTTGAGGCGATCTTGGTCCGGGGAGGCATGGTGACCGAAGGGTCTGTGAGCAATGTGGTGGTGGTGCGGAACGGCGCCCTCCAGACCGCTCCAGAGGGAAGCAGAATTCTGTCTGGCGTGACACGCGCGATTGTTCTGGAGTTGGCGAAGAAAGATGGGCTTCCAGTTTCCGAAGCCTTTGTCAGTCGGGAAGACATGCTCACGGCGTCGGAAGTCTTTTTGACAGGGACGACCGTGGAAGTGTTGTCCGTGGTGGGGGTCGATGGACAGGCGATCGGAGACGGTACGCCCGGCACTGTGTCGCGACTCTTGTCAGGCCGGTGGAACTCATTGATCGGGTAGCGGCCCCTTGCTTTCACTACTATGGCATGGTATTGTTCCCGCGCTGTAAGTGGGCCCAGGCCCACTTTTTTGTTTGAGCTTCTTTTTGTCTATGAGTGAAGCGGAAGCAGTGTCTGCAGGTAAGCCCTCGGTGAAACGTGCTGAGGCGTTGAACCTGCGTGTGCAGGAAGTCGCGGCTCCTATTTTAGAGTCTCATGGATTGGAATTGGTCGAGGCGGTCTGTGTCGGCCAAGGCCCGCGGACTGTCGTCCGTGTCTTTATCGACAAACCGGGAGGGGTTACACTGACAGATTGTGAGCAGGCGCATCGCTCGCTGAGCCCGGCGCTTGATGTGATTGATCCCTTCCCTCATGCCTACACGCTGGAAGTATCGTCTCCTGGGCTGGACCGTCCGTTGCGGGGACCGCAAGACTATCGACGTCTGGTCGGGCGTCCGGTGAATCTCAAGTTACGCGAGCCGATTCAGGAGCAATGGCGGCTCATTGGAACTGTCCTAGAGGTTGAAGACCGTGCCGTGACACTCGCGGTTCAACAAAAGAAAACTACGGAAACCATTCGGATTGAATTCGATCAGATCGCCTTGGCGCGTCGGAAGGTTGAGTTTTCTTAGCAGCAGGGAATGCCGGGGTGGTGTGTTAATCATGAGGTGTGAGCTATGAACCGAGAGTTGATCGCAGTCATTGATGAAATCGGTCGTCAAAAAGGGATCGATAAGGCCAGGGTCATTGGCGCGATTGAGTCGGCGCTTCAAACGGCTGCCAAGAAACGATTCGGACAAGCCGAAAATATCCAAGTTGAAATCGATGGAAAAACCGGTGAGATTTCAGTCGTCTCCAAGAAAATCATTGTCGATACGGTGGCCAATCCGAAAGCCGAGATTTCTCTGAAAGAAGCCCGCCTCTTTGATGAAGGGGCAGAGGTCGGCGATGAGATTGGCTCCCTGATCGAGATGGACGAGCTGGGCCGCATCGCTGCCCAAACGGCGAAGCAGGTCATTTTTCAGAAAGTGCGGGAGGCTGAATGGGAAGCGGTTCAGAAAGAGTACTCGACCCGACAAGGTGACTTGGTCAATGGAATCATTCTCGGCATGGAGCGACGAAACTTCTTGGTCGATCTCGGCAAGACCGAGGCGATTTTGCCCATTCAAGAGCAGATTCCTCGTGAGACTTACCGCCGTGGTGATCGTGTGAAGGCTTTGCTCTTGGAGGTGCGTCGCACGCCGAAAGATGTGCAGGTCATTCTTTCGCGCAGCCACCCCCAGTTCGTGGCGAAGATGTTTGAGCTTGAAGTACCGGAAGTCGGAGAAAAGATCGTCGAGATCAAGTCGATCGTGCGTGAGCCTGGCGATCGAACGAAGATCGCCGTTTCCTCGCGTGATAAGGCCGTGGATCCCGTGGGGGCCTGTGTCGGCATCAAGGGGTCACGAGTGCAGGCCGTGGTGAGGGAATTGCGTGGTGAAAAGATCGATATCATCACCTGGACGCAAGATCCGCGCGTTTTTATTGCGGAGGCGTTGAACCCTGCCACGATTGAGAAGGTGGGGATCGACGAGGAAAAGAAATCGGCATTGGTCGTGGTGGCGGATTCGCAATTGTCTCTGGCGATCGGAAAAAACGGGCAGAATGTGCGGCTAGCCGCACGGTTGACCGGATGGAAGATCGACATCATTAGCGCGACCGAGTATGAGAAGGAAAAAGCTGAGCGGGATCGGGATATTAAGGCGGCCCTGGCGGAAGAGACCGAGGCGCAGCGCCAGCAGGACGAAGCGCGGGCTGCGGCGCAGCAGGCAGACTAAAGCGGCTCACTATTCATGGGCTGAATGGCAATTATCTAAGCGGGTGGAGCTAAGCGGTACTGTATGCGGGTGTACGAATTAGCAAAGCAGCTCGGGATGGAAAATCGGGAGTTAATTCCTGAACTGAAACGACTCGGGATTCCGGTGGCGTCCCACAGCAGCGCCTTGGATGAAGATTCTGTTCGACTCGTGCTGGAGAAGGTGAGTCCGAAAGCGCGGTCCGGTGAAGCTGCCTCGGGCGGGCACGATGTCAAGAAAGGGCTTCGCTCGCCGAAAGATTCCGGCACCTCTCACTCTCATGAGAGGGCGCATGGGGCGATGCATGAGGAGCCTCCCAAGCCAGACAAAAAGCGTATTCTCATTAAGAAGAAACGCGAAGAAGGCGCGGAAGATAGCGTCGCGCCTCTCGCAGCGGCGGAGGCGGCGTTTGCAAGCGCCTCTCCTGCTGCGCCGCCCGGAGCGGACGTGGCCATCGTTGCGCCAGTCGTCGCCGATGGGGATGAAGTGAGGGTCCAGTCTGAACCTGCCCCATCCGAGGAGTCAGTGCCTCAGCCGTCTGTTGCAGCGGTCTCGGCGGAATCAGCGACCAAGTCAGTTCAGGCGCCGTCAATGGTCACCCCTCCAGTCGATGCGCTCGCTGCGGTGAAGAAGAAGAGTGCGGCCACGGAAGCGCTAGAAAGCGAAGCGGCTGCGCGCGAGAAGTTGAAGAAGGCCAAGAAGGCGCCACGGACACGAGAGGAAGACGAAGCGAAGTTTAAGAATGACGCCACCCGGTGGGGAGATCTGCGGGCGATCCCAGTCCAGCGTCGTGAAGATCGATCCAAGCATATTCACCATGCCTCGCCAACGGAAGTCACCAAGCCGAGAAAGAAAAGCGTGAAACTGAGCGCAGGAGTGAGCGTCAAAGAATTTGCCGAACTCATCGGTCAGCGTCCGGCAGACATTGTCAGGAAGCTGATGGAGATGGGGCAGATGGTGACCTTCAATCAGTCGATCAACCTCGAGGCTGCGTCCTTGATCGCTGAAGAATACGGCACCAGGGTGGAACTATCGACAGAAAAGGTCGGCGAGGAACTGCTTGAAGAGGCCGCGCAATCAACGGGCGAAGAGCACGCCGTGTTGCGGCCCCCGGTGGTGACCATCATGGGACATGTCGATCACGGGAAAACCTCTCTGCTTGATGCCATTCGTGAAACAAAGGTCGCGGAGGGTGAGGCCGGAGGGATCACGCAGCATATCGGCGCCTATATCGTGGGCGTTCGCGGCAAGCAAGTGACCTTTCTGGACACGCCAGGTCACGAAGCCTTTACGGCTATGCGCGCACGGGGAGCGAAGGCGACGGATATCGTCATCCTGGTCGTCGCCGCCGACGACGGCGTCATGCCGCAAACAGTTGAGGCTATCCATCACGCCAAGGCCGCAGGCGTGCCGCTCATCGTGGCCATCAACAAGGTCGATAAGCCTGGATCCAACGTCGATCGTGTTAAGAATGCGTTGACCGAGCATGGGTTGATTCCTGAACCCTGGGGTGGCGATACCATCATGGTGGAGGTGTCCGCCAAGCAGCGGACTGGGCTGGATCAACTCCTGGAGATGGTGCTGCTGCAGGCAGAGGTGCTGGAGCTGAAAGCCGATCCCTCACGCATGGCCAAAGGGCTGGTCATCGAAGCGAAGCTCGACCGCGGGCGCGGTCCGGTTGCTACGGTTCTGGTGCAGAGCGGAACCCTGCATGTCGGTGATGCGTTTGTGGTCGGAACTTTCAGCGGGCGTGTTCGGGCGTTGGTTACAGATACGGGGAGTAAAACCTCCGAGGCGGGGCCATCGGTTCCTGTCGAGGTCATTGGGTTGCCGGGCGTGCCGGGTGCCGGTGATCTGTTCACCATTGTGAAGGATGAACGCGTCGCTCGTGAGATTGCCCAGGAGCGCGCCATGAAGCAGCGTGCCGCAGACTTGGCCGGGCCGGCAAAAATTAGTTTGGACGACTTGTTTGCCAAAATTCAGGAGGGCAATGTCAAAGAGTTGCCCATCGTCATCAAAGCTGATGTGCAAGGTTCGGCTGAAGCCTTGGCTTCTGCAGTGGAAAAGATGCCGGTCGGAGCCGTGAAACTGCGGGTCATGCACAGTGGTGTAGGGGGTATTACCGAAACGGACATTCTGTTGGCGGCGGCCTCCAAGGCGATCGTAATCGGTTTCAATATTCGTCCTGAGCCGAAGGCGGCTGCCCTGGCTGAGCGTGAAGGTGTCGATGTGCGCCTCTACAGCATCATCTACGATGCGCTGAATGATATCCGCGCGGCTATGGAAGGCTTGCTTGAGCCGATGCTCAAGGAGCGCATTCTTGGCCGAGCGGAAGTCCGGCAGATGTTTACGATTCCAAAGGCCGGCCTGGTGGCGGGTTGTTATGTGGTGGACGGGATTATATCCAGGGCCAGTGTCGGGGTACGAGTCATTCGGGATAGCGTGGTGGTGTACGAAGGCAAGCTTGGGTCGCTCCGGCGGTTCAAGGACGACGTGCGAGAAGTGCAGCAGGGATATGAATGCGGCATCACGGTCGAGAATTTCAATGACCTCAAGTCCGGAGACATTATTGAAGCCTATGTCGTCGATAAGATTGCCGCTAAGCTTGAACCGGTCAATCGAGGCGCGTCTCCGCAAAGTCATCGGGCATGATCGTTGGGCTCTGCACGGTGGAGTTGTTCATTCCAGACGGTCATTCATTGAAGGACAAGCGTCGGGTTCTGCAGAGCGTGAAGACGCGGGTGCGGGACAAGTTCAATGTCTCGGTTGCCGAGGTGGGAGAGCAGGATTTGTGGCAAAAGGCGATTCTCGGTTTGGCCTGCGTGGCGAATGAATCCGCACATGTGAATCAAGTGCTGGATCAAGCAGTGAATCTCATTCGAGCGGTGCCCACGATCCAACTGGTACGTTCGCACATTGAATTGCTCTAAGGCGGCGTCATGACCAAATCGACGTATAGCCGAGCCGATCGCGTAGCGGACCAGATTCGCATGGAAGTCGCGGACATCTTGATGCGGAAAATCAAGGATCCGCGGGTGCGCACCGTCACGGTGACGGATGTGGAGTTGACCAAGGATCTGCGGATCGCGCGAGTTTTTGTCACGACCATGGAGCAGAGGGACGGTGAGCGGCACGTGTTCGATGGTTTGGCGAAGGCGAGCGGGTTCGTGCGGGCCGAGTTGGGCCGCCGACTGGCATTGCGCTATCTGCCTGAACTGACCTTTATCAAGGATGTGAGCGGCCCAAGAGCCGATCGTGTCTTAGAACTGTTGGACGGCCTGCACCGTGACCAAGCGCAAACAGAGACACCCGACGGGCCCACTCACAGCGACGCCTAGCAGATGACGATGATCGCCACAAAAGAGCCTCAATTGGCCACAGTCCTTCAAGACGGTGTGTTGAATGTCCGCAAGGAGTCGGGGTGGACCTCGCACGACGTAGTGGCTCGGATTCGCGGAAAGCTACGCGGGATGAAGTTAGGCCATGCTGGTACGCTAGATCCGGCAGCAACAGGTGTGTTGCCGTTACTCGTGGGGCGCGGGACGCGCATTGCGGAATATTTGCTGGACTGGGACAAGACGTATCTGGCAGGTTTGCGGCTCGGTGAAACCACCGACACTCAAGATGCCACAGGAACTGTGCTTCAGCGCGCGCCGGTTGAGTCGGTGACGGAAGATCGTATTCGAGAAGTCGCGGCGGAGTTTGAGGGACGCATTCAGCAAGTACCCCCCATGTATTCGGCAGTCAAGGTTGGCGGCGTCCGATTGTATAAGTCTGCACGGGCCGGACACGACGTTGAGCGTCAGGCGCGCCAAGTGACCGTGTTTCATCTCGACATTGTCGGAATTCAGATTCCCGATGTGACATTCCGGGTGACCTGCTCCAAGGGGACGTATATCCGGACGCTATGTGCTGATATAGGTCACAAGTTGGGCGTTGGTGGTCATATGTCGACACTGGTTCGAGAGCGCGTGGGACCGCTGAGGGTTGAGCAGGCATTAACCGTCGATGAAGTAGAGTCGCGGCTCGAGCAGGGTACGCTTTCTGTGTCTATACTCACGCTGGACGAGGCGTTGGCCGGACTTCCTGCCTGTACAGTAGAAGCTGGGACGGCTCGGCGGGTCTTGCACGGAATGCCGGTTTCCGCTTCTGAAGTCCTGTCATGGAACGGATCGCCGGCCTCGCCTGAGGGGTCGAATCGGGCCATTCGCATCAAGGACGAATCGGGACGTCTGTTGGCCATTGGTACGCTGCCGGTCGGCGCGGATATCGAGAAGCATGGTCTTAGCGAACAGCCGATTGCTGTTTCGAAAGTATTGGTTACGGAAGAATCGCAGGACGGTAGATCGTGAATTCAATAGAGGAGTAGAGACGTATGGCACTCGTGAA
>JBDTWG010000008.1:0-24901 GCA_040006855.1 Nitrospira sp. | reverse complement strand
GGGGTCGTCCAGGGATAGATGGACGTTTCCTCGCATTCATAGGTGCGATCGAACACTTGAGTGACGATCGACGCAGGACACTCGTTGAGGGCGCCCCCTTCCCGTAAGAGCGTGACCATGGGCGCGTGCTGGCCCTTGCTGCGATACTGGCGAAGAATAATGCCGCGTCCACGCACCAGCCCGATGACCCGCCCCGGTGTGAGAAAGTTGAGGCGCGCTGCGACATCCGGCGATTCTTGTCTGGCTGTCGGCCCTCGGGGTTTTTTTCGTTTCCGAGCCTGATCAAAAATCTGCCATTGCGTGATCCAGTCCGAGCAAACCCGTGGTCCGAAAGGTTCCATTTCGGCGCGCAGTCCGTCGAGTTTGGTTTCGAGGACGGCCGTGCGCTGGTTCAACTGAAATTGCGCAAAGCTCTTGGCCAGGATCGACTGAATCTGTTCGCGCGGATGCGCTTTGAGCAAGTTCAGGACCATCGGGTAGCTGATGACGAATTGGCTGTGGATCGGCTCTGGTTGCCCGGTGAGTCCCTTGGTCAAGACCGTCAGGTCGATATAGGGTGAAGGGGTGATGACTGCAAAGCCCACCAGGTCCTTGCCGCGGCGTCCGGCGCGTCCGGCGAGCTGTTGGATTTCGCTGGCCGTGAGATCGGTAAAGTCCCGCGCTTTGCGGATACTGGATTGGGTGACGACCACCGTGCGGGCGGGAAAGTCGACACCGGCAGCGAGGGTGGTCGTTGCGAAGACGGCGTCCAGGGAGCCGGTGCGCATCAATTCTTCCACGGCAATTTTCCAGGACGGCAGATGTCCGGCATGATGGGCCGCGACGCCGATGCGTTGGACGGTACCGATGAGTGGGTGTTCTGCAATGCTGGGAAACTGTGTCGTGACGTGGTTCAGTACTCCGGCGATTTGTTCTTGCCGAGATTTGGGCAAGACCACCTGGCTGCGCTCGAACGACTGCATGGCTTCGTCGCAGGCCCGTCTCGATGTGAGAAAAATGATCGCCGGAGTCAGATTTTTTTGGCGGAGGGTCGCAACCAGATCAACCGGATGGATCGACGGCGGCATGCAGTTTCATTCCCTTTGAGATGACGACGAGGCCGGAATCAGTGACTTTGAACCGTTGGCGGTCCGCGACCGGGTCGAAGCCGATCTCGGTTTTGGGTGGGATCATGACGTCTTTGTCGATGATCGCGCGCCGGATGCGGGCGTGCTCACCGATCACGACGTTTTCCATCACGACGGATTCTCGCACATCAGCGTGGTCGTGGACGCGGACGTTAGGGGAGAGCACCGAGTTCTGTACGCGACCGCCGGAAATAATACAGCCCCCACAGACGATGGAATCCAGCGCCACTCCCATGCGGCCGCCCTGGAAGTCCTGGGCGAAGACAAACTTGGCCGGCGGGAATTGACCCTGATAGGTGCGGATGGGCCATTCCTGATCGTACAGGTTGAACAGAGGATCGACCGCCACGAGGTCCATATTGGCTTCCCAATAGGCGTCGAGTGTCCCGATGTCGCGCCAATATTTCACGGCCTTCTTGTTCTCGTCCTGAAACTTAAACGCGTAGACCCGGTTTTCTTTGATCATGCGGGGAATGATGTTTTTCCCGAAGTCGTGTTTTGTGCCCTCTTTGGCGTCGCGGATAAGCTGTTCGCGGACGACCTCGGTCCGAAACAAGTAGATACCCATCGAGACGAAGGCTTGTGTCGGATCGCCGGGAATGTGTGGGGGCTTTTCGGGTTTCTCATCGAAGCTCAGAATTCGTCGGTCTTCATCCACCGCGATGACACCGAACCGGTTGGCATCGGCCAATGGGGTTTCGATCGCGCCGACGATCGCATCCGCCTGCTTCTCGATCATCAGGTTGTACATGTCGGCATAGTTCATCTTGTAGATGTGATCACCGGCCAGGACCAGCAGGAATTCGGGAAGATCATTGTCGAGCAGGAAGAGATTCTGATACACGGCGTCGGCGGTGCCTCGATACCAATCTTCGCTGATGCGTTGCTGCGGGGGCACCGATATGATGTATTCGCCCAACTCGGCGTTGAGAATGTTCCACCCCGTGCGGATATGACGGTCGAGAGAATGGGACTTGTATTGGATCAGGACGGAAATTTGGCGCAGACCGGAGTTCAGGCAGTTGCTGAGCGTGAAGTCGATGATGCGATATTTCCCGCCGAACGGAACAGCCGGTTTCGCGCGCTGATCCGTCAGGGGATTCAGTCGTTCGCCCTTACCGCCCGCAAGCACCATCGTGAAAATCTTCGCCATAGATGAGCCGATTGTAGCAGGACGATAGATGAATAGAAAGGACGCAGAATGTTGACTTCACCTCGAACTCGGACGATACTACAAATCGATGTGCGTCCCCGGCACTCGGTCGGTCTCAATGAAGGAGCGGACATGAAAAAACACAATGCTCGGACGGCGGAGGTCAAGTCTGAAACCGAGGCAGCCAATCCCATGATGGAAATGGTCTGGCGGCTTGGACGGTTAGAACGGCAAGTGCAACGCTTGTCCGAGTTGGTACGAAACCATGCCGAAGACAACGATCGGTTGGTGCGAATTGTGGCCGAAGATCGGGACGTGATTCGTCGGGAGTTGTTGCGAAAACATGAACATCGGGTGCGTGTGCGCAAACACTTGCGCGATGTGAGTGCTAAAGTTGGCTTGGAGCATTGACCCTTGCCTGCCGGCGCGCAGATGTGAATCCAGCCCTTGATGGCGACGTCTTCCACTCCTCCTTTTTCTGTATCTGACGGTTCTCTCTCTTCTGCATTTCCCACGATCGAGATTCGCGGAATTGTGCGCCGTCACGGTTCCGTCATGGCCGTCAATGAGGTGAGCTTCAACGTTCGCCGTGGTGAATTTTTCTCCATCCTCGGTCCGAGCGGCGCGGGGAAAACCTCGGTGCTCCGCATGTTGGCGGGTTTCGAGGATCCGGACGAGGGTGACCTGCTCATTGACGGGCAGTCGATGCTCGGGGTGCCGCCGAATCGCCGGCCCGTGAATCTGGTCTTTCAATCGTACGCGCTCTTCCCTCATCTAACCGTTTTCGAAAACGTGGCCTTCGGCTTGAGGATGCGGCGGGTTCCCGCGCCTCACATCGAGGAGCAAGTGCATCAGGCCTTGTCGATGGTCAAATTGCTCGGCAAAGAAGCACGTCTGCCTGCACAGCTCTCCGGTGGAGAGCAGCAACGGGTGGCGCTGGCCCGTGCCTTGGTGAATAAACCGGCCGTGATGTTGCTGGATGAACCATTGGCAGCCCTGGATCAGCAACTCCGGCAGGAGATGCAGGTCGAGTTGAAGTCCATTCAAGAGCAAGCCGGACTGACCTGCGTCTGTGTCACGCATCATCAGGAAGAGGCGATGATGATGTCGGATCGTATTGCGGTGATGCATCAGGGGCGCATGTGGCAGATCGGCGCCCCCCGCGAGGTATATGAGCGACCCTGCAATCTCTTCGTGTCGCGATTTCTCGGCGTGTCGAATGAACTGCCGGGCCGGGTGGTAAGCAGTCTGGGTGAGGAAAGCCTCTTTCAACCTGCCGTCGGTGAGCAACCACCTTTATTGGTGCGCTCGCCTCCCGGTGAACAGAACGGTCGATCAGCGACCTTATCTCTTCGCCCGGAGCAACTTCGGATGACGCGTGAACGGCCTTTGCCACCTGAGCAGGTGCTACCGGGCCGAATCGAAAAGGTGCTCTTCGCGGGAAGCGACACGAAATATCTGGTTCGCGTCGGCCACGATCGCCTGTGGGAAGTCAGGATGGAGTCGGGACCACATCAGGCATCCTTCACCTCGGGGGCGCCGGTCTTTCTCCACTGGACCCTGTCTGACGGACGACTGTTCTTCGAGTGACGATGCCAGCTCACGACCTACCGTCTCGTCCCCCATCTTCTCACTCGTCCTGCCTCCCTTGTTGGCTCGCCGCTCCGGGCCTCGTTTGGATGGCCCTGTTTTTTCTTGTGCCGCTCGGGTTGGTGTTTGCGATCAGCTTCGCGTCACGGGGCACCTATGGCGGCATTGTCTGGGAGTTCACGTCGGCGAACTATCTGGATCTGCTGCACCCCCTGTACGGCAAGATTCTCGCGCAGTCCATGTGGTACGCGACGGTGACCACGGCTCTTTGTTTCGTGCTGGGGTTCCCGCTGGCCTATGTCATTGCCCGCAGCCCGGCACGCTGGCAGCCGATTTTTCTGCTCCTCGTCATGTTGCCCTTCTGGACCAATTTTCTCGTGCGGACCTATGCGTGGATGATCCTGTTGCGCCATGACGGCCTCATCAATCGATGTCTGATGGCCCTGGGGGTCGTGGACACTCCGCTGGAACTGCTCTATACGCCGACGGCTGTCGTCATCGGACTGGTCTATGGGTATCTGCCCTTTATGGTGTTGCCGCTCTATGTCGCCGTGGAGCGGTTGGATCCTCTATTGGTGGAGGCAGCGTGGGATTTATATGCCTCGCGCTGGGCGGTCTTCAGGCGCGTGATTCTTCCGCTCACCAAACCGGGCATCGTCGGCGGCTGCATCCTGGTCTTCATCCCGTCGATCGGTTCATTCATAACGCCCGATCTCCTCGGAGGCGCTCGCAGCATGATGATCGGGAATCTCATCCAACACGAGTATCTCGTCGTGAGGGATTGGCCGTTGGGATCGGCCGTTTCCTTTGTGTTGATGGCGGTCGTGATGGCGGCGGTGGTGCTGTACTACCGGAGTGCCTCCCGGACAGATGGGCCATTGGAGGGACGATGAGGCGTGGATTGACGGGCCTGAATGCGCTCAGCTTGCTGGCGATGCTGTTTCTCTATGGACCGATCGTTGTCCTGGTGCTGTACTCGTTTAATGCCGCCCATCTGTCGATGGCATGGCGCGGGGCGACGCTGAAATGGTACGAGGCGCTCATGCACGACGAGGCCTTGCTTGCCGCGGCGGCAAACAGTCTGCTCGTTGCGGTGATCTCCTCGATTGGCGCGACCTGTCTGGGGGGCCTCCTCGCGCTGGGGATGGAGCGCATGCCACATCGACGGCAACAGATCATAGAAGGAGGGCTGGTACTGCCGCTCGTGATTCCCGAAGTGATGATGGGGGTCGCGTTGATGCTGTTCTTTGTTTCGCTCAAGATGCCGCTGGGTCTCACCACGGTCATCCTCGGACATATCGTATTCAATATTCCGCTCGTCACCATTATGCTGAGGACACGGTTGCGAAAACTTGATCCGGCGTTGAATGAGGCGGCGGAGGATCTGGGCGCCAGTTCCTGGCAGGTCTTTCGTCATATTACGTTGCCGTTGTTACAGCCGGCTATCTGGGGCGCGGTCCTCGTGGCCTTTACCGTGTCGCTTGACGATTTCTTGGTCACCTTTTTCACGGCCGGTCCAGGGGCGACCACCTTACCGCTCAAAGTCTATTCGATGATCAAATCCGGCGTCACGCCCGAGATCAATGCACTGTCGGCGCTGTTGCTGGTAATTTCCATGGCCTGTGTCGGTCTGTCTCTGCATCTTCAGCGGCGCGAGGTGTAAATGTCCGGACGTCCGCCCCACAGGGCACTGTGGTTCCTCTGCATACTCGGGGTGGCAGGGTGTTTGTCGGCCTGCGGGCAGTCTCCAGCGGGTGACAGTACGGCGTCACGTCCGGTCCTGCACTACTTCACCTGGTCCGATTATGTGGGCCCAGAAATCATCCAGGAATTCGAGCGGCGCGAGCAGGTGAACGTCGTGATCGATACCTTCAGCAGCAATGAAGAGCTGTTGGCCAAGCTGCAAAGCGGCGCCACCGGCTACGACGTGGCGGTGCCGTCGGATTTCATGGTGGCGATCATGATCCAGCAAGGCCTGCTCAGCGAGTTGGATCAGCAGGAACTGCCCAATGCCGCCCTGCTGGAGCCGCACCTGCAAGCCCTCCATTTCGATCCGGAACGACGGTATTCGGTGCCCTATCTTTGGGGCACGGTCGGCATCGGGTACGATTCGGCGGTGATTCCTACCGCGCCGGACAGTTGGTCGATTTTATGGGACCCGCGTTATAAAGGGCGTATCAGCATGCTGAACGATCAACGGGAAGTATTTGGCGCAGTGCTGCGGTCCATGGGGCAGTCCATGAACAGCACGGACCCGCAGGTGATCGAGGCAGCGAAGGAACGGTTGCTGCGTCAGAAGCCATTGGTGAAGACCTATACCAGCGACCACTACGATCAGCTGTTGGCATCGGGAGAAGTCGTCCTGGCCCACGGGTGGGGAGGACCGATGGCGCGCGCGATGGTCGAGCGGCCGTCGATTCGGTATGTGGTGCCGAAGGAAGGGGCCACCTTATGGGCCGATTGTCTGGTGGTCTTACGAACGGCGCCCCAAAAACGGCTGGCCATGCGCTTCATCAACTTTTTGATGGAGCCTGAGATTGCCGCGCGCACCTCGGAACGGTTGCGGTTCGCCTCCGCCTCCCGTGGCGCGCGGGAACAGGTTAGTGCCTCGACAAGAGACAATCCCGCGATCTATCCACCGGTCGAGCAGTTGGATCGATTGGAATGGATGCAGGATGTCGGCCGGGCGATACGCCTGTATGACCGGGCTTGGACGGAATTGAAGATGCAGTGATCGCAATCGGCCTTGTCGTGGTTTCAAATGCCGGGGAGAATCAGTATAATGAACGCCCTGTCCTCGATTGTTCGATATTCCCGCACGATGTGTGACGACATGTTCCATGGCAGAGATGGGGCACGAGTGGGGCTGCGCACGGCGTCCAGATGCTGGTGTGCGTGGTTACTGCTGGGCATGGTGGGCCTCCTTTTGTTTGGCGGCGGGATGGCGCAAGCCGCTGAGTCCGTCCCAACCGGTTCGCTTCCTCCCCCGGCGGTCCGCTTGAACTTATCCGAGGCCGTGGCGCTCTTTCTGAAACAGAACCTGAACCTGCTCATCGCTAAGTACGGAATCGACTACAGTAAGGGCCAACAAATCACGGCCAAACTCTTTCCCAATCCCGTGCTGCAGATCGGCACTGTGGCCTCGTTTACGCAGGGCAATACCCTTTCAAATTCAGGTGCTCTGACCGCGCAGGTGCAGCAACTGTTCGAATTGGCCGGGAAGCGCGGGTATCGAATCGAAAGCGCCGGGTTTGGAGTTCAATCAGTGGAGGCGGATTTCGAGGATGCGGTCCGCCAGCTGGGATTTACGATCAAGGATGTCTACTATCGAGTGCTGGTGGCGCAACGCCGGTTGGCGCTGGCTGAGGAAAATCGGGATCGCTTCGCGCGGATTTTGGACGTCAACACGATTCGTTTCAAAAAAGGCTATATCGCTGAAGTGGATTTGATCCGGATCCGGCTTCAAGTGGTCGATTTTCAGTCGCAGGTCATCGAGGCCATTCAAGAAGGCGAGTCCGCGAGAGGCGATTTGCGCCAGCTCCTTCGCCTGTCTCCTGCGACCAAGCTGGAACTGACGACGGAAATGGACTATCGGCGGGTGGATCCGGACATGGGTAAACTCAGAACCGTGGCACTGGAAGTTCGTCCCGACATCAAGAGCAAGCGGGCCTCCCTCTCGCAGCGTGAATCAGATTTGAAACTGGCTAAGGCCTTTCGGGTTCCGGATGTGACGATCGGTGCCGGGTATTCGGTGCAGGGTCCGCGAGGTCCCGACAACCAGCAGATGGGGATTTTAAACCTGGGCGTGCCCTTGCCGCTGTTCAATCGCAACCAGGGTGGGATCGTCCAGGCCGAGGTCGGCTTGCAATCGGCGCAGGCTGACCTGGATCGTACGGTGAACCAAGTCGAAAACCAGGTCGATGTGGCCTACCGCAACCTGCTCCAGAGCCGCCGGCTGGTGGAGGCCTACTTGGCCGGCGTGTTGGACGATGCCCGCTCGACGTTTACGATCGTGGAACGCGCCTATGAGCGGGGAGGTGCTACCATTCTGGATCTTCTCGATGCGGCTCGCACCTCCCGCACGATTCAACAGAATTTTATCGAGGCCCTGTTTTCCTATCAGCGCAACCTGTTCCAGCTGGAAAGTTCCGTCGGACAGGAGATTGCGTCATGAGCTTGGCGAGACCGGTTCTCTTGCTGGCCGCCGGCGCGACACTGTGGGCCTGCAGTCAAACCCAAGAACCCAATTCGTCTTCCCCTGCGACATCCTCCAAGAGTGTCTCATCGGCGGAGTCAGCCCCTCAGCCGGGCAGTCAGATCGAAACCGCTGTGGTGGACTTCAAACCGGTTCAGCCCGAATTGGTGCTGGTTGGGAAGGTGGCCTATGGAGAAGACCGCTACTCGAAGATTTCTTCGCCGCTGCAAGGACGGGTGGTGGAGGTGCGGGCTCGTCTTGGTGATCGGGTCGAGGCGGGCGCCACGTTGCTGGTCATCGACAGTTCCGATATCACGGCAGCCTACTCGGAATTCGTGAAGGAAGCATCAGAACTGGAGTATTCCACTCGCGCGCAGGAACTGGCGAAGGAACTGCACGCCACCAAGGCCTTGGCCTTGAAGGATCTGAAACAGGCGGAAAACGACTTGATCAAGGCGCGCGCTGAATTCAGGCGAGCCAAGGAACGATTGCTGTCGTTGCGTATTCCGGCGTCCGAGTTGGAGAAGCCGCTGGCGCAACAACGCATCACCTCGCGCTTTGAGATGAAGAGTCCCTTAACCGGAACCGTGGTCGAGCGGGCCGTGACTCCAGGGCAGTCCGTCGGAAGCGACGCGAGCCAGGTGTTGTTCACCGTGGCCGATCTGGATCGACTGCAGGTCGTGGCCGATGTCTATGAGCGGGATCTGGCCCTGGTGAAGGTGAGTCAGGTTGGACGGATCAGTGTGGAAGCCTATCCGGGAAAGGACTTTGCGTCCGTGGTGGCCTCCATCGGGGATGTGGTCGATCCTAATACCCGAACGATCAAGGTGCGCGCATGGGTAGATAATCAAGAGCAACAGTTGAAACCGGAAATGTTCGCGCGACTGAAATTGGATATCGGGGACGCCAGCCCCTTCTTGACGATTCCCAAAGAGGCGGTCGTCGAGATCGACGGGAAACATTTCGTCTACGTGGTTGATGCGCCCAATCACTACTTGAAGCGCGAAGTGACGGTGTCCAATGTCTCCAGTGATCAAGTCCGTATTCTTCAGGGCCTGACCGCCAGTGAGCGAATCGTGACGAAGGGGGCGGTGCTGATCAAAGGGCAAGAGGTCAACGGATGATATGGTGATCGTGGCGATGTCTCCGACCCGGAATGACCGGCACAGGTCATCGGAACGATGATCGTCCGAATTGTCGAGCTCTCGCTCGTTCAGCGGTTTCTCGTCTGCGCGCTCGGATTCAGTCTCCTCTTCGGGGGCCTGTACGCCTTCCAACAACTCGACATCGTCGCCTATCCGGACCCTTCGCCTCCCATGGTGGAGGTGATCACGCAGTTTCCCGGCTGGTCCGCGGAAGAAATCGAACGTCAAATCACCATTCCCATCGAAGTGGCCCTCAACGGGGCTCCAGGCCTCACCGATATTCGATCCCTCTCGATTTTCGGCCTCAGCGACATCAAGGTCTACTTCGACTTCAACACGCAATACTTCTTCGACCGTCAGGAAGTCGTCAATCGTCTCGCGACCATCAGTCTTCCTCAAAACGTGCAACCGTCCCTGTCGCCCTGGTGGGCGATTGCCGAAATCTATCGGTATGAGCTGGCCGGCAACGGAAAGACGAGCCTGACCGACCTCAAGACAATTCAAGACTGGCAGCTGCGACGGGAATTCAGACGGGTACCGGGAGTGATCGATGTGACGGCGTTCGGAGGCACGACGCAGGAGTATCATGTCGATATCGATCCGGGGAAGCTGATCAGCTACGGCGTCAGCCTGCCTCAGGTCATGGAAGCCCTGACGAACAGCAACGCCAACGTCGGCGGCAACTACCTCACCGTCGGGGCGCAGAACTATAACATTCGTGGTCTCGGGCTCATTAACGGCCTGGAGGATATCCAGAACGTGATGGTGGCGGAAAAAGAGGGCACCCCCATTTTCGTCAAGACGTTGGGCACCGTGTCGGTCGGCCATCGGGTGCGTTTGGGGAAGGTCGGGATCGACGACAACGACGATGTGGTCGAAGGCGTGATTTTGTTGCAGCGCGGATACAAGGCGTTGTCCGTGCTGGAACGAGTGCGCGAGAAGGTCGAGGAGTTGAACAAGTGGAAGTTGCCGGAAGGGGTGAAGATCAAGACCTTCTACGATCGGACCGCGCTGATCCATACCACCGTCGAAACGGTCACCGATATTCTCATCAGCGGCATGGTGCTCGTCTTCATCATTCTCTTCGTGTTCCTTGGCCATCTGCGCGCGTCGATCATCGTTGCGCTGACGATTCCGATGTCGCTGCTGTTTACGTTCACGATGATGGTTCTGATCGGGCAGTCAGCCAATCTGATCTCGCTCGGGGCCATCGATTTCGGCATCATTGTGGATGCCACGCTGATCATGGTGGAGAGCATTTTCTTCCACCTCGCCCACGATCGTCGCTTGGGACTGACGGTGCCGCAGCAGATCGTGCGCGCGTCGCGACAAGTGGGGCGGCCGATTTTCTTCTCCACAGCCATTATCGTCGTCGCCTTTGTCCCGTTATTCACGATGACCGGTGTGCCGGGAAAGATTTTTGCGCCCATGTCCATCACGTATGGATTTGCGCTGTTCGGCGCGCTCCTCATGGCCTTTACGCTGGCGCCGGTCCTCTGCTCGTTATTCTTGAACGGGGTGGTGAAGGAAGAAGACACGCGGTTTGTAAGCGCGATTCGCCGGATATATCTTGCGGTGTTGCGGTGGGCCTTGAGCCACAACCTGAAGGTGATCGGGGTATCCCTGCTGCTCCTCGTGGTGGCCTTCGGCGCCATGCAGTTTGTGGGAGGAGAGTTTATGCCGGCGTTGGAAGAAGGCAATCTGTGGGTACGCGCCACGATGCCGGTCGACATTTCTTTCGACGAGGCCGCCAGATTGACGGGAGAAATCAGACAGATGTTCCGACAGTCGCCGGAGGTCGTCACGATTGTGTCTCAGCTCGGGAGACCCGACGACGGGACGGACCCGACCAGCTTTTTCAACGCGGAGTTTCTTGCCAACCTCAAGCCCCACAAGGAATGGCGACCGGGTCTGGACAAGGATCAGCTGGTGGAGGAAATTGAAGCGCGCCTCAAGTCCATCCCCGGCGTGATCTTTAACTTTTCCCAGGTGATCCAAGATAACGTGGAAGAAGCCATGTCGGGTGTGAAGGGCGAAAATTCCATCAAGTTATTCGGCACCGACCTGAAAACGATGGAATCGAAAGCGGTGGAAATCGAGGCGGTCATGAAAGACGTGCGCGGCGTCAAAGACCTGGGGGTCTTCCGATTGGTGGGACAGCCCAATCTCTTGATTCAAGTCGATCGGGAAGCGAGTGCCCGATACGGGCTGCGGGTCTCGGACGTCAATGCGGTGGTACAGGCGGCGGTGGGTGGCCAGGCGGTGACCCAGGTCTATGAGGGCGAACGCCTCTTCGATCTCGTCGTTCGATTCCTGCCCGAGTTCAGGCGGGATGCCGAAGCCATCGGCAATATTCTGGTCAGTACGCCCACTGGGGCACGGATCCCGTTGAAACAGGTGGCGACCATTAAGACCCACACCGGTGCCTTCATCATTTATCGGGAAAACAACGAACGGTATATCCCCATCAAATTCAGCGTCCGCGACCGCGACCTGGAGAGCACGGTGAAGGAAGCCCAGACCAAGATGGCCCAAGCGGTCTCGCTTCCGGAACGCTATCGGATTGAATGGGCGGGCCAGTACGATCAACTCACAGCTGAGCAAAAACGCCTGACGATGATCGTGCCGGTGAGCCTGGTTTTAATCCTCTTCCTGCTCTATACGACCTTCAACTCGTTGAAGAATGCGCTCTTGGTGCTGGTCACCGTGCCGTTTGCGCTCATCGGCGGCATTTTCTCCCTGGTGCTGACAGGCACCAATTTCAGTATCTCCGCGGCGGTCGGGGTTATCTCGACGCTGGGAGTGGCGATCCTGGGAGGAGTCCTGTTAATCTCTCGTATCGAGGATTTTCGACGAAGCGGTGTCGAACTGCGGGAGGCTGTCCTCAAGGGCGCGGATGTGCAGATGCGTCCCATTCTCATGGCGACGTTGGCCGCCGCCATCGGATTGCTCCCGGCCGCCTTGGCGACTGGGATCGGGTCGCAAGCCCAAAAGCCTCTTGCGCGCGTAGTCGTGGGGGGGATGCTCACCGCGGCGGTGTTGATTCTCGTGGTGCTTCCGGTATTGTATGAAGTAGTCCATCGTCGCACGGCGAGCCGGCGACCGGTAGACGCGGAGCGGGAGTCGACGGTTCCGCAATAATAGCAACTTTCGAGAGGGTGGTCATGATGATGGCACGTACGCAGCAGTGGTTCTGTCGGTCGTTGGTGTCGGGGCTTGTGTTTGTGGGCTCGGCCGGCATGCTGGGGCAAGCCTGGTCTGCCTCTATGGTCTGGCCGGTGCAGATGCCCTATGAGGCGCCGCCGAAATCCGAGCCGGTTCCCGATGTGTCGGTGGCGCCCAATACGAAGGCCCTGACTCCGGAAGAACTGCAACGGGCGGAGGCGCTCCTGCCGCTGTTGGAAGGGAAACAGGAGTTTTGGGCGATGGGGGAGTTTGTCCACCTGGGCGAGTCGGTCCTGCCGGTCGTGACCAAGGCGTTGACGATGCCGGGTCCGCGGATCCGCTACAATGCCATCGAGACCATCTCGATGATCAAGGCCCCGGCGGCCGTGCCAGCGCTGCTCGAAACCGCAAAACTGAATAACGAACTTCCCCGTATTCGTGAACATGCGCTCCGAGTCGCCGTGCGCCTCGATCCTCTCCAAGCTCCGTCTGCCATTGAGGCGCTGAGCAAGGATACGAATTCTTCCATTCGCAAGGCGGCGGCGTTTGAAGCGCGGTACGTCCGTCATAAAGATGTCATTCAACCGCTCATCGACTTGGTGGGGGATGAGGAGCGATACGTCGCGTTGTCCGCCGTGCAGTCGCTGTGGATGTTGACGCGGCATGAAACGGAATTCCACGATTGGGA
Source organism: Nitrospira sp. (assembly GCA_040006855.1). GTDB lineage: Bacteria > Nitrospirota > Nitrospiria > Nitrospirales > Nitrospiraceae > Nitrospira_A. Next base: position 11,838 of record JBDTWG010000008.1, on the reverse strand, counting down.
CTCTTCCAGCAAGCAGGATCGGCAGACTTGGGCGCAAGAGTGGATCGAATGGTGGAACGTGTCGAAGGAGTCGTTTGAACTGCCGGAGCCGAAGAGTCGGAAGCGCGCATCCTAACATCTGGCGGACGTTTTCAGCATACTGCAAGGGGACTGGTTGCGGTTGTTTGAAGGGCCGTGGTAGGAATTAAAAGATGGGTTGTGCTGCCGATGTCGGTGGCGTGACGCGGTTATTTATATAAGGGTGCAGTATGGCGATATTGGCAATCAGCAAACTCGGGAATCCAATTCTTCGGCAGAAGGCCCTGCCGGTGAGCCCGAGCGAGATAAAGAAGTCGGCGTTTCAACAACTGATCGATGACATGCTGGAAACGATGTATGACGAGCCGGGCATCGGCTTGGCCGCTCCACAGGTAGGGTGCTCCCAACAACTCGTCGTCATGGATTGCCCCGGCGAAGGCGGATTTCCCAAGACGGTGCTCATCAATCCGACGATCCTGTTTTACGGGCCTGAGCAGGCCGAGGGCTGGGAGGGTTGTTTGAGCGTGGATGGTCTGCGCGGCAGGGTGACGCGACCATCAACGGTGCGAGCCACGGGGCTGGATCGTGATGGGAAGCCGCTGGATTTTGAAGCCAGCGGGTTGTACGCGGTCTGTATCCAGCATGAGTTGGACCACCTCATTGGTAAGTTATTCCTCGATCGCATGAGCGATTTCTCCTCGCTGACGCAGATGGAAGAGTTTCAGAAGTACTGGCAAAAAGAAGCCGCCAGTGTCATCTGATCTGTTTCGGATCGACGAGTCGTCGTGAACTCTCTTCTGCGCGTACTGTCTTATCTCAAGCCGTTCCGGATGCTGGCTGCGGTGACCTTTGTCTGTGCGGGGCTCGCCACGGCACTGGAACTGGTTCCTCCCTATCTGGTGAAAATCATCATCGATGATGTCATCCAGTCCAAACATCCCGAGATGTTATCGGGGGTGTTGGCGGCGCTCCTGGGATCCTATGTCCTGCGGAACCTGGTGAGTTCGATGCGCGTGCGTTTCAACAATCTCCTCGAGCAGAAGGCCGTGCATGCATTGCGCATGCAGGTGTTCGGGGCATTGCAACGTTTGTCGCTGAGTTACTTCGAGAATCGATCGACCGGAGAGATTATGACCCGGGTGACCAGCGACACCGAACATGTCGAGCGGATCTTCGTGGATGGGCTCGAAGGTTTGCTGACGGCGTCCCTGACCCTGATCGGCATCACGATCATGTTGTTTGTGTTGAATTGGAAGTTGGCGCTGCTGTCCCTGGTGCCCATTCCCATCCTGGCCCTCTGCGCCGGGTGGTTTACCCGCCGAGTGCATGGCTATTACGCGCAGATGCGCAAGAGCGTGGCAGAACTTAATGCCTATCTGCAGGATGCCCTGTCCGGGATCAAGGAAACGATCGGCTTCAATCAGCACGCGCATGAACGGAAACGGTTCGAGACATTGAGCCAGGCCTATAGCCAAAGCAGTCTGCGCGCGATGTATTTGTGGTCCTGGTACTGGCCGGGCATGGTGTTCCTCGGCAGCACCGGCACAGTGCTGATTTTGTGGTATGGCGCGGGAGAAGTGCTAGCAGGTCATTTAACCGTCGGCCAATTGGTCATGTTCCTGTCGTACCTCGGGCTGTTCTATACCCCGATCAACGAGATTCACTCGCTCAATCACATGTTGCAGCATGCGTTGGCGGCCAGTGAACGCGTGTTTGAAATCCTCGATACCAAGTCGGAGGTGGAAGACCGGCCAGGCGTCGTGCGGCCCGTGGAGCGCTTGAGGGGCGCGGTGGAGTACCGGCAGGTGTCCTTCGGCTACCGGCCTCAAGGGCTGGTGTTGTCCAATGTAAATCTCAGCGTCAAGCCCGGGGAGCGCATCGCCTTGGTGGGACCGAGCGGCGCGGGAAAAACGTCCCTCCTGAAACTCTTGATGCGGTTTTATGATGTGCGTAGCGGCGCGGTGCTGGTGGATGGGTATGACGTGCGAGACCTGCCCGTGGATTTTTTGAGAGGTCAGATCGGCTTGGTGCAACAGGAGCCCTTTCTCTTCAATGGCACGGTACGCGAGAATATTGTCTACAGCGACTTGTCGGCCGGCCACGAACGGGTCGAAGCAGCCGCTCGCGCGGCGCGTGCGCATGACTTCATCAGCCGCTTGCCGGATGGGTATGATAGCTGGATCGGCGAACGCGGCGTGAAGTTATCGGTGGGGCAGAAGCAGCGGGTGTCGATTGCGCGCGTGTTGCTGAAGGATCCGCCGATCGTGATCTTCGATGAAGCGACCTCCAATATCGATACGGAAACCGAGGTGAAGATTCGCGAGGCTCTGAATGACTTAACGAAGGGGCGCACGACCTTCATCATTGCCCATCGTTTGGCGACGCTGCATGACGTGGATCGCATCATCGTGGTGGAACAAGGCACCATCGTCGAAGAAGGCGGGCATGATGAACTCATGCGTGTCGGTGGAGTCTATGCGGGGTTGTATGAGGCACAGTTCAAGATTTAGTATGGTAGGCCGGTAGAATAATTGCGGCCATCGAATGAAGGTCGGTATATTCCGTCACCCACAGAGGATGTCATATAAACATGGTGCTGATTTACGAGAGTGATCCGCTTGACAATGAGGACGCCCGAGGGCGTTTCTATCATGTGTGTCGTGGCCGTATAGAGCGGGCTGAGATCCAGCTGCCGGAAGGCCAGTCGATCTTTGAGTGCGTCGTTTGTGGGGTCGATCTGGAACCGGAAGATTTTTGGATCGCACGACAGAAAGGATCGGTATAAACATGGCTGGAAGTATAGGCCGGAAGACGGTATCTGTCTCACGCGGGCTCATGATGTTGTGTGAGATCTGTTACGACCAGGTGTATACCGAGAAGCTGCCTGACGCTCGGAACTTTATCGCGGACCACGAAGCACTGTTCGACACTATTTGTATGGGTTGCACCGACATCAATCGACCATTGATCGATGACATGCTCGGCAGCTCCGAGTGACCACCCCATGGCCTCATAGAGCATGAACCCACAAGAAACTGCCGCGCAGTTTCGACGATTCCCGCTTAGGCAAACAGCTTGCGGGATCGGCCAAGCCGGCATCGTCGCCTCGAGTTCCTCATTTCCGTCGCATTGCCTCCCTTAAATTCAACCGAGACTCGGTGCCTTCGCCTGGCGCAGGTGGCTCACATCAATGTGACCCATCTACGGTGGCAGCGGATTGCGGGCCTTGACGCTGTCCACGAATCGGCAGACAATGCGCCCGTTTCGAGGGATGGTCTGACTGTGTAACGCCGGGCTAGGCCACTCAGTCGGCACCGATTCTGAGCCTATGGTGCGTGACAAAATGTTGCGTATTACCGGGGTAAAAAGCCGCTAATCACCGGGTGCTGGGTCTCAGGCTCGCTATGTGCAATGGATGGACGGTTGGTTCGTACCTCGTTTCCCAACCTACGGGGAACACCAGATAGATGGTCTCGCCCTGTATGCGCTCCGATGCAAGCTGTTACACGAAGGTCTAAGCGATCCATCGCAGGCCCATGCCGCGAGTAAGTCTGTAACGGCTTCTCATTAAGAGACTTATCGCGTTCAACATCGGACCTGGGTTTCAATGCATTTATGTACGACCTCCGCTAGCGTGGGTGATAGTTGAGTAGTCCTTCGAGCCGAGCTCTTCTGTGCGGACATCACGTCTGCCGCAAGACAGTGGATTCTCGCCCGAAAATATGATGAGGCCGCGATGAACATACTGAGGACCTTAGTGGATGTTCGAATGGACGTTCCGCCTTTATCACGTGGTGTTCCATTAATCTGCGCTGCGAAATGAATGCCAACCACCATGGTACCTGGCGGCACTGCCTAGCCTCTTCCCGCCCGCTGGTGAACAGCGGCGCTGTTGGAGTGCATCAATAACACAGCACCCTAGCTTACCCGCCGCCTTGGCTTACTGACGCACTCAAGTGAGGATGAATTGATGCTCAAAACGCTCTATTTCACAAGCCTTGTGGTCAGTTTCTTGACTGTTCTTGGTGGCCCTGCGCCCGATCATTCCTTCGCTCATCAAATTGCGATGGAGCGTGAGCGGGGTGGTCTGCTCGAGAGACTGAGGGAGCGCCGCAGAGCGGCGGCTAAGCAATCCCAGGATGCGGCGGCTGACTCGAAAATCACTGCGCCGGGCGACTATTCGTTCTCGATGGTGCATGACGGCGTGACCCGGCTGTACCGCGTGCATGTGCCGACCAGTTATTCTCCGTCCAGGCCCATGCCGCTGGTGTTCACGCTTCACGGTGGCGCCGGGAATATGGACTACCAAGCCAACGACACCTACTACGGTCAGATCTCGAAATCCGAACAGGCCGGCTACATCGTCGTCTTTCCGAACGGAGTGAGCAAATTTAAATCAGGCAAGGTGGCCAGTTGGAATGCAGGTTATTGCTGCGCAGCAGCGCGCGACCAGAATGTGGATGACGTCGGCTTTGTCCGGGAACTCATCAAGCGGCTGAGCAATCGCCTCAGCATCGATTCACAGAGGATCTTTGCCAACGGGATGTCGAACGGTGGGATGATGAGTTATCGCCTGGCCTGCGAAATGCCTGATGTATTCAAAGCAATCGCCTCCGTGGCCGGAACCGACAACACTAAGACCTGTTCGCCGTCGGTGGCGATTTCGATTTTGCACATTCACTCGAAGGACGACGAGCTTGAGCTCTTCAACGGTGGCGCGGGCCGAAAATCGTCAATGGTCGTGCCATTCGTGTCCGTTCCTGACTCCATCGCAAAGTGGGTAAAGTTGAATCGCTGCAGTCCGACGCCGAAGCGCGTATTTGAGAACTCCGGAGCGTACTGCGAAGCCTATTCGCAATGTCGCGACGATGTCGAAGTGAAGCTCTGCGTGACCGCAACCGGCGGCCATTCATGGCCGGGAGGTAAGAAGCCTCGTGGCGATGGAGCGAGCTCAACGGCGCTGTCCGCGACGGATGTCATTTCAGACTTTTTCAGCAGCCGCTAAAGGTGTTGAGTGGAGGCGTGGTTCGACAGGAGTTGCTGCGGATGCACCGGCTCAACCGTTCGTTGAGTGATTGTCGGCCGGGCAGTTCGGAACAGGCGCCTTCCGTGCTGCCCCGCGGCCTTACTTGCAGACTTTTCCGTCGAAGTGCAGGCAGGTGGACTCTCCTGATTTGACCTTCCAGCTTTTTAACAAGGGGGGCTGACCCTCCCGCGTCTCCACCACAATATCAACCAGTCCAGATTGCGGCAGTTTCTCCATGTGCGGACGGCCTGCTTCGGGCACCTCCACCCAGAAGACGGCCCCGAGAGTCGAAATCAGGATACGGCTATTATCAACGTCTATGTTGATAATCGGACTGTAGTAACTTTTCTCCGCTGCGGAAGTATCTCCGGGAAGCATGCTAAAGCCAAGGCTCAGAATGAGTGCGAAGCGCAATAAGATAAGCTGCATCGATCGCCCCCTTCGATGATAGATCAAGGCGCGATTATGCCATCGTTGCCGGTCGATTGGTAGAGGGGAGGTGGTGGAATTGTGGAAACAGTGGGCTGTTAGACAATATGAATATCGGCGGGACGAACCTGGCCGCCGGTGATCCAGTAGGTGCGAATGTCCGCTGCAGGGGAGTGCATCAGCGAAACCAATAGATAGGCAGGGATCGGCAGGTTGATACGTTGCCAGATTTCTTCATAATCGGTGGCGATCTTGATGTCGGTGTGCGAGGGCCTGGCAGGGTCTTTCGGATGGGAATGGTAGACCACCTGGAGGTCAAGGCCGTTCTTGCGGATGTCTTTCTTGGCGGCTGAGAAGTCCTGCATATCCATGACGAAGGCGATCTCCGCGCGTTCCTCTGGAGACAGTCGTTCAAGATGGGCGATTTTGTCGTCATCGAATGTCGACAGCTTTTCAGCACCCTCAACGGCGACGATGTTGGTGATGCGATAGAGATGCGTCACCGTTTTGTTCGTGCCGGCGAGCAGACCGCAGCATTCGAAGGGCGCCAGCTCGCGGGCGTGTGCGACGATTTGATCCAGGATGTGTTTCGGGATCGAGAGGTCGGGCATGTTAGATAGTGCAGGCGACGCTGTAATCTCCGCCTAGATCCTTGATCGTCGGTGTGGCGCTGCAGAGAGGGCAACGCGGGTCCTTCGGGCGGGAGACCTTGCGAAACTTCATTTCCAGCGCATCGTAAATCACGAGCTTGTCCGCCAGCGTTTCGCCGATGCCGAGAATCTCTTTGATCGCCTCCGAGGCTTGCAAGACTCCCATCGTTCCAGCCAAGACGCCCAGCACACCGGCCTCTTGGCAGTTCGGGACCAAGCCGGCCGGCGGCGGCTCCGGATACAGGCATCGATAGCAGGGCTGTCCAACATGCGGCTTGATGGTCGTGAGCTGTCCTTCGAAGCGGAACATGCTGGCTGAGATGAGCGTTTTCTTGGCGAAGAAACAGGCATCGTTGACCAAAAATCTGGTCGTGAAATTGTCGGACCCGTCCAACACAATGTCGTACTGGGCCACGAGCCCGAGAATGTTCTCGGTGTCGACGTTCATCTGATACGTCTTAATGGTGATATCAGGGTTGATGGCCGACAGCATTTTTCGGCCGGATTCTACTTTGGGCGTCCCAATCGTCGCGGTAGTATGGAGAATCTGCCGCTGGAGATTCGACAAATCCACGACATCGCCGTCTACCAGTCCGATGGTGCCGATACCGGCCGCAGCCAAATAGAGGGCCGCAGGGGACCCGAGACCGCCGGCCCCGATCAGCAAGACTTTGGCTTTGGACAGTTTAACCTGTCCCTTGCCGCCGACTTCATTGAGTATGATGTGCCGGCTATAACGCTGAATCTGTTGTTCTGTAAATTCCATGTGGCTCGTCTCTCGTCGTTCGGGAACGTGAAGCGTCAGGTTCGGAAGGAGATACGCGACACGCCGTGCTATTCGACCACGTTCAATTCAATGGGATCCACGACGCAGCCCTTGGTCCGGATGCCGTCGATGGCGCGTTCGATTTCCTCTGTCTCGCCGGTCAGTTCGAGATCCATCCAGCCGGTCGTCTCGCGCACATCGGCGCGGCGCACGTTGGTCACGACCTTGAACTCATGTCCGATCTGGTAAATGATCGGTTCCTTGATCTTGTTCTCGGGAAAGCGAATATGGAATCGTAAGCTGGTCATGGCTACCCTCCGGCGATCGCAGGAACGATGGATACTTCATCGCCGTCTTTGAGCGAGGTCTCTTTTCCATTCAGGAAGCGGATATCCTCTTCGTTGACGTAGATGTTGACGAAACGCCGCAGGTCACCCTTGTCATCGCACAGCCGGTTCTTCAGGCCGGGATAGGCAGCGTCCAACGATCCGATCATATCCATAATGTTGGCTGCTGCAGATTCAACTTCGCCTTGGCCCTTCGTGAGCGGCCGCAGGGGAGTCGGAATACGAACCTTAATCATGAGTCACCACCACTGTTCTTTCCCATTTTGAATGTTTTTTGGAAGTTGACCAGGCTGGGCTGGATACGGAATGGGCGTCCCACCGCATCCACGACCGCCTCCTGGGTCTTGAGCCCATTGCCGGTGATATAGGCGACGGTCACGTCGCTCTTCTTGATGAGCCCCTGTTTCACGAGTTTGCAGAGGACGCCAATGGTCACGCCGCCGGCCGTCTCGGCAAAAATGCCTTCGGTCTGAGCCAAAAGCTTGATCCCTTCGACTATTTCCTCGTCGGTTACCGCGTCCATCGCGCCTTTGCTCTCGCCCGTGGCTTTCAAGGCATAGTACCCATCCGCCGGGTTGCCGATCGCGAGTGACTTGGCAATGGTCTTCGGCTTGACGGGCTTGAAGAAATCACGGCCGGCCTTGAAGGCGGTGGCGATCGGGGAACAGCCTTCGGCCTGCGCACCGTTGATCTTGGTGCGGACCTGATCGACCAATCCCAACGCATGCATTTCGTGCAATCCCTTCCAAATCTTCGTCAGCAAGGAGCCGGACGCCATGGGAATGACGGCTTGATCCGGTGTGCGCCAGCCGAGCTGTTCAACCGTCTCAAACGCCAGCGTCTTCGACCCCTCGGCATAATAGGGTCGAATGTTGATGTTGACGAAGGCCCACCCATGTTCGCCGGCGATTTCGCTGCAGAGCCGGTTCACGTCGTCGTAGTTGCCTTCGACCTCCACGACATTCGGCTTGTAGATCAGATTGCCGAGGACCTTCGCAGCTTCAAGATCGGCTGGGATGAACACATAACACTTCATGCCGGCTGCGGCTGCATGGGCCGCCACGGAGTTGGCCAGATTGCCGGTTGAGGCGCAGGCTACTGTTTCGAATCCGAGTTCACGCGCCCGTGTCAGGGCCACCGAGACAACGCGATCCTTGAACGAGAGCGTCGGGTGGTTGACCGTATCGTTCTTGATGTACAACTCGTCGATGCCAAGATATGCGCCGAGATTTTTCGCCCGCACCAGCGGCGTCAGTCCGGCATGGGGTCCGATAATCGCGGTGCTTTCCACGGGCAACAGGTCGATGTAGCGCCACATGCTGTGCGGGCCCTGTTCAATCTTCTTCCGGGAGATCGTGCTCTTGATCTCCTCATAGTTGTATTTCACTTCGAGTGGGCCGAAGCACATTTCACAGACGTGGATGGCTTTGGGTGGATATTCCTTCCCACATTCCCGGCACACAAGCGCTTTCATTTTTGCCATGGAGACACCTTCGCTACAAGTTACGTTGACCCGGAAGCGCACATGTCGGCCCGACGTTGCCGTCTTCCATCAGCTGGGTGATCGTGGGCCGTTCGCCGCAGAGTGGACAATCAGGATTCCGCTTGATGCGGATTTCTCGGAATTGGGTACGTCGCGCATCGAAGTCCAGCAGGCGATCGGTCAACGGGCGTCCGATTCCCAAGATCAGCTTGAGCGCTTCGGTGGCCTGGATCGTCCCGATGATGCCGGCCAATACGCCGATCACCCCTGCCTCCTGACAGGAAGCCACGAGGCCTTCGGGCGGTGGCTTCTTGAAGACGCAACGATAGCAGGCGGACTTCTTTGGAATAATGGTGGTGACTCGGCCGTCGAATCGAAGAATCCCTCCATGCACCAGCGGCTTGCCGGCAAAGAAGCAGGCATCGTTGATGAGGAACTTCGTCGGGAAATTATCTACGCCGTCGAGCACCACATCGTAGTCGCCGACAATCTTGAGGGCATTGCCTGCCGTGAGACGCTCTTCATACATCACCACGTTCACATCGGGATTCAGCGCCTGAATCTTTTCCTTGCCGGACAAGACCTTGGAACGGCCGACATCCGAAGTGTGGTGGATGACCTGACGCTGCAGATTGCTCAGGTCCACGACATCGCTATCGATGAGCCCGATCGTGCCGATTCCGGCGGCCGCTAAGTACAGGGCGGCCGGCGAACCGAGCCCTCCGGCACCGACCACGAGGACCTTCGCCTGAATAATCTTCTTTTGTCCTTTCCCCCCGACTTCGGGAAGAAGGATATGGCGGCTGTAGCGATTGATTTGTGTTTCAGTAAATTCCATATCCGACGGAGGCTGAAAACCGTCACCAGCGGCGTTCTCGCATCGTTCAGGTCCTCAACGTACCACAAGGGTACGCCTCGGTCCTTCACTCGCTGCGGCCTTGCTGGTTGACGCTTTTGAGCCTCCTCTCCCTAAGTGATCTGTCACACGCTCAGATGTTGAAATACTACCGGATGCTGAAAATGGCCTTCAGCTTCGTTCTCGGCTCGATGAAATCCTCAACGTACCCAGAGGGTACGCTTCCGGGTTAGTCTCACCTGCGGCCTTGTTGAGAGACCATTTTGAGCATCCCCCCTCAATCATTCTTTCTAAATGATCAGATGTTGAAATACTTTTCGATGCTGATATAACGCTCGCCGGTGTCGCATAGAATGGTGACGACGTTTTTGCCAGGCCCCAGTTCTTCGGCGACCTTTTGTGCGGCGAACACGTTGGCGCCTGCGGAGATGCCGACCAGCAGTCCTTCCTTCTTTGCGAGCAGTTTCGCCGTCTGATAGGCCTCATCATCGGTCACGGTGATGACGCGATCGAGCAGCGTCCGGTTCAACACCTTGGGAATGAACCCGGCGCCGATGCCTTGAATCTTGTGGGGTCCGGGGTCTCCGCCGGACAACACCGGGGATCCCGCCGGTTCGACCGCGATGATCTTGGCCGCCGGATTGCGTTCCCTGATCACCTCGCCGCATCCCGTGATGGTGCCGCCTGTGCCCACGGCCGCGACGAAGGCATCCACTCGTCCGTCGAGCGCTTCCAAAATCTCCGGTCCGGTGGTTTTCCGGTGGATAGCCGGGTTCGCCGGGTTGGAGAACTGATCGGGCATATAGTAACTGGGGTTCTGCGCGACGATGCTCTCGGCTTCCTTGATCGAGCCCTTCATCCCTTCCCAGGCTGCGGTCAGCACGAGCTGCGCGCCGTAAGACGACAGGAGGCTGGCTCGTTCCATGCTCATGCTTTCGGGCATCACGAGAATGAGTTTGTACCCGCGCACCGCTGCTACCAATGCGAGGCCGATGCCGGTATTTCCGCTGGTCGGTTCGACGATCGTTCCGCCTGGCTTCAGTTTTCCCTGTCGCTCGGCTTCATTGATCATGTTCAAGCAGATGCGGTCCTTGATGCTCCCGCCCGGATTGAACGATTCAACCTTGCCGTAAATCGTGGCGGAGCTTGGTTTGCTCAGCCGGTTGAGCCGGACCAAGGGGGTGCGGCCTATCAACTCCGTGATGTCTGCGTGAGCCCTGAGGGTCACCGGCCACCGCCCATGTAAAAGAGAAATTCCACGTGATCGCCGTCTTTCAGCTGCGTCGTATCGAGATGGGTCCGCTCAAGCATGGTGTCATTGACCTCAACCGCCACCATTTGGGGCTCGATACTCTTGGCCTTTAAGAGATCCAGCACGCTTCCGCCCGCGATGTTCTCAGATTTGCCATTGATCATGACCTGCATATCCGCTCCTGAGAAGGTAAAAGTCTGACAGGATCCTGAAAACGTCCACCGGCGGCGTTCTCGCATCGTGCCAAGTATGATTTGCCTTAAGACACGGCCGGCTCACCGTCTCGCCGGCGTCCACGAACGTGGCGCTCATTATTCTTCGCGCCGTGGACCTCGCTGCGGCCTTGGACGGCCGTTTTGAGCATCTTATGAAAGGTCTTCTTCTTGCGCCTTACGTGGGAGACCCGATTTTGTTGAGTCCCAAGCGTTTTGTAGAAAACTGCTAAATAATTTCAAGACGTTAGCAAACGGGTTCTTGATTTGTCAAGGCAATCGACCCCGGTGAGTCGATGCGAATGGTGCTTCAACAGAGGCGGGCGTGACGAGCTGCCGCTTTCTTGACTTTCACCATGCCTAGCTTACAGTATGCGCCGGTCCGGAGGGTAGGGAATGTGGAAGAAAAATTTCTTGTTTCGCGCGCATGAGGCGGCCCCGCTGAAGGAGTCGGAAAACGAACTCTTTCATGACACGGAACCGGCGTTAGACAGCGCCGGGCTCCAAATGGAAAAATTTCTCTCGGTCTGGGTGCAGGGTGAAGGCGAGGATGACAGCCCCACGATGTACACGAATTTGTATGTCCGCACGGCCACCCTGGATTTCCGAACGCGTGCCGGCTTTCTCCAGCCGTTGCAAGGCCGCACACACCAGATCAAACAGATGCTGACGCCGGAGCAAAAGGGATTTCTGCGCGAGTGGTTGTCGAAAACCTCCCCTCAAGCCTGGGAAGAGTCTGACGACCATTTTCGAACCTTGTTCGACCTCGAGTGATCCGCTTCGGCAGGATGCTGAAAAC
>JBDTWG010000007.1:0-24996 GCA_040006855.1 Nitrospira sp. | reverse complement strand
GATAAAGCTTGGTCCCACGCGAAGCCCGGTCGTCCATTTCCCCGGCTCAGCCATGCCTTCATGCACCCATTCCGCCGCGCCGCCTTGACTGGGTGAACAAGCCAGCACCGCGCCCGCCAACAACCACGTCCGCACCAGACTCTTCATCGCCCGACGTTGCATGACTACCTCCATAGTTTCGGTCAAATATGACATGTTCGGCAGTACACCGAGCGCGCTTTATGTATCATGCGCCGGCTGACGACAGCACTAGGAAGAACGATAGTGATGTAGGAAGCCGAGTTCCCTGGATATTCGGATCGTCGATTCTTCTCTATCGACGACAGGGGTCACTCGCCTCACTGCTTGGGTAATGGCCCCAGACAGCGACCGCGGTTCTGAATGTACGGAACTTACGAGAGATGCCGGTCGAGGTGGGCAGCGCGGACTTTCATGAAGCCCAGGGCTTCTCGTCCTGAATGCGGAGGCTTTGATTCGAAGAGAAATCTCGTCGCGGACGCGTCGAAACAGATGCCGTCGCTCTTCCTCGGAATCGGTGGCTGCGGCCGGATCATCGAAGTCCGCCACCGACGATCAGCGGAATCACGATAAAGATCGCCACCGAGTACAGCAGCACATCGAACAGAACGGCCAGCGAGGAGGCGCCGCTCACCAGTAACCCCACAATCGGCACAAACAACACCAGCATAATGAGGTCGTTCACCGCATGAGGTCGTTCACCGCCGCCTGAACGAGCGTATAGGCAGGATCGCCATTTGTGAGATAGCTCCAGACAAACACCATGACCGCACAGGGAGCCGCCGCAAGGATGCTGGTCCTCGATATATTGGTCGACCCCGGAGGGTGTGATCCAGCGGAGAATGCGTAACGGAAAAACACCCAGGCTAAGAAGGCCATGTCAATACATGTTGATCAGTCCAGGATGGCATTGCGCAGATACGTCAACCGAAGTCAATCGCTGCCATCTTATGTGTTGCTCGCAAGTGCCCACTTTGTTAAGGTGCATCGTTGGCGTCTTTGCCACTTCACTGAATTGAGTCACGTATGGTGTGGGACCCCAAAGATCCCTGGAGCAAAAAGGGCGATGACTTGGACCAAGCCTTCAAACAGGCCCGAGGCCAGCTTCGCGATCTGTTGCCTTCCGGCGGATTTCGCAATCTCTTAGTCGTCGCGCTCGCCATCTTCCTCATCTGGCAAAGCGCTTTCATTGTGGCGCCGGACGAAGAAGGCGTCGTCAAACGCTTCGGTATTCCGGTTCGGGTGGTTGATCCAGGCCCGCACATGAAGATTCCCATTGTCGAGAGCGTGCTGCAGCCCAAAGTCGCCAAGCTTCATCGCGTGGAAATCGGGTTCCGAAAGGATCGTCAAGGCCGTCAGCAGATGGTGCCACAAGAAGCCCTGATGCTGACCGGCGATATGAACATCTTGGCGATTGAATTCATCGTCCAATATAAGATTAAAAGTTCACGTGAGTACCTGTTCAATGTCGCGGATATCGATGAGACGATCGGGAAGGCGGCGGAAGCCTCGATGCGGGAAGTGATCGGCAAGAGCAAGATCGATGAAGCCCTCACCACCGGCAAAGCGCAAATCCAGAACGACACCCAGGAACTCCTACAACACATCCTGGACGACTATAAGACCGGCGTGCAGATTGCCGCGGTACAACTGCAGGATGTCGATCCACCCGAAGCGGTGGCTGCTGCGTTCAAAGATGTGACCAATGCCAAGGAGGATCGTGAAAAATTGATCAACCAGGCCCAGAGCTATCGTAACGATATTACGCCCAAAGCCAAGGGTGAAGCGGCGCAGTTGATCAACCAGGCCAAAGGTTATGCGCAAGCGCGACTCAACCGATCGCAGGGCGAAGCGAATCGATTCTTGGCGACACTGAAGGAATACAACCAGGCCAAAGACATTATCAGCAAGCGAATCTACATCGAGACCCTTGAAGACGTCCTGCCCCACATCGAGAAATTTATCCTCGACGGCAAGGGTGGAGACCGCACCCTTCCATTTTTGCCGCTCGACCGGTTCACCAAACCAGCCCCATCCGGCGCTACGCAGGAGCGGACGCCATGAGCAAGCAAGGATTTATCCTGGCATTTGTCGGTCTCGTCCTCGGCCTTCTTATCTTAGGCGCATCTCCCTTCTATGTTGTCGATGTCATACAAAATGCCATCGTCGTCCAACTGGGCAAGCCTGTCCGCAATGTGACGGAAGGTGGCCTCTACTTAAAAATGCCGTTCATCGAGGAAGTCACCTATTTCGATAAGCGACTCTTGGACTACGACTCCAATGCACAGGACGTCATCACACAGGATAAGAAGACGCTGCTCCTCGACAACTTTGCCAAATGGCGAATTACCGACCCGCTAAAGGTTTATCAAGCGTTCCAGAGTCAACGCGGCGCCCTGCAACGATTGCACGACATTATTTATTCTGAGCTGCGCGTGGAATTGGGGCGGCACGACCTGGCAGAGATCGTCTCATCAGCCAGGGCTGAACTCATGGCCGTGGTCACTCAGCGGGCGAATGAAAAAGCATCGGCCTATGGTATCGAAATTCAGGACGTCCGCATCAAGCGGGCCGACTTGCCTGAACAAAATGAAAAGGCGGTGTTTTCGAGGATGCAAGCTGAACGGGAACGGCAGGCAAAGCAATACCGTGCGGAAGGCGCGGAGGAAGCTCAAAAAATCAAATCCGAGGCCGAAAAAAATCGGGAGATCATTCTCGCAGAGGCCTATCGAGAGTCAGAAGAACTTCGAGGCGGCGGCGACGCGAAGGCGTTTCGGATCTATGCCGATGCCTATCGCCAGGATCCCCATTTCTTTGAATTTACCCGCACCATGGAAGCCTATCGCAAAACACTTAAAGACAAGACCACCATTCTCGTGAGTCCAGACTCTGAATTCTTCCGGTTCCTGAAGCAGCGATAGACCCGCACCTACGCAAGCCCCACAATTTCTCCGGACTGCGGATCCATATCAATTCGCTCCCCAGCTGGTCTCTTCGGCAAGCCAGGCATCAACTGGATGCCTGAGCACACGGCAGTCAGAAACCCGGCCCCTGCCAGAATCCGCAGTTGCTGAATAGGCACGGTAAAACCGAATGGTCGCCCTTTGAGCGCGGGATCGTGGGATAGGGAGAGTGGGGTCTTCGCCATGCAAATGGGCAGGTCATCGAATCCCATTCGAGTCGCGAGTTCGATATCTCGTTCCGCTTGAGGCAGAAACGAAACTCCCGCTGCGCCATACATCGTAGTCGCAATGGTCTCGATCTTCTTTTTGATAGGCCAGGCGACGTCATACAGATGTTTGAATTGCGCGCCTTGCGCAGCGACCTTAACGACAACCCGCGCAAGTTCCTCCGCCCCCCGCCCTCCGTCAGCCCAATGTGTCGACACCGCTGCCGCCTCCGCGCCCGCAGCCTTTGCCCGTTCGCACACCCAGTTCAATTCGTCGGATGAGTCATCGCTGAAGGCATTCACGGCCACGACCACCGGCACTCCGTGGGCCCGTACATTGGCAATGTGCTGCTCAAGATTGGCAAAGCCTTTCTCTAAGGCACTTTGATTCGGCCCCGTCAATCCAACAGGCAATGACGCTCCGGCTTTGGCCACTCCCCCGCCGCCGTGAAGCTTCAGAGCCCGGAGTGTCGCCACCACTACGCCGACATCGGGACGAAGACCGGACGTCCGGCACTTAATATTAAAAAATTTCTCGGCTCCTAAATCGCTGCCGAACCCGGCCTCTGTGACCACATAGTCGGCGCAACGTAAGGCCAACCGGTCCGAAACAATTGAGCAATTTCCATGGGCAATATTGCCGAACGGCCCCGCGTGGACAAACGCTGGTGTCCCCTCCAAGGTCTGCACTAAATTCGGCAACAATGCGTCTTTCAGCAGCACGGCCATGGAGCCGGCGCAGCCGAATGCCTCTGCCTTGGCCAACTCTCCGCTCGCTTTCAGGCCAACCAGAATTCTGCCCAGACGTTGGCGAAGGTCCGCATGATCAGTCGCCAGGGCCAGTAACCCCATGACCTCCGAGGCCTCCGTGATCACGAACTGTCCCAATCGCCGATCAGGCTCTGCACCGATGATGACATTACGGAGTGCACGATCACTCACGCCCAGCGTGCGGGGCCACATGATTCCGTTCGGATCGAGCTTGAGAGCATTTCCATGAAAGAGATGGTTATCCACAAATGCCGAGAGAAGATTATGACTGGAGGATACGGCATGCGCATCACCCGTAAAATGCAGATTGATGTCCTCCATGGGACATACCTGCGCTCGCCCACCTCCGGTACCGCCTCCCTTAATGCCAAAGACAGGTCCAAGAGAAGGCTGTCTCAATGTGACGACCGACCGATGACCCAAGCGACAGAGCCCCATGCTCAATCCAATAGAGGTGGTCGTTTTCCCCTCCCCAAGAGGAGTCGGATTGATGGCCGTGACCAGCACGTATCGCCCGATCGGGCGAGCGTTGAGCCTCGTTTCTAAATTAGCGGTCACCTTTGCCTTATAACGGCCAAAAGGGATTAGGTCTTCCGAATGAATGCCTAAGGTTTGTGCAACTTCGAATATATGCTTGAGGGTGACAGACCGGGCAATCTGCAGATCACTCATGAATGTCCTCGTCGTTTCAAGAGTTTCTCAAGAATGAGAGGTATACCATGACACTTGATAGGAGTAGCTAGCTTTCGGCGTACACAAATAAGCGGCTGTGGCGAGCTAACCACGGAGGAGCCGCGATGCAGAGGCGAAGTTGACTGGAAATGCGGAACGATGGAGTGGAGGGATACGGAATCGGCTCGTTTAGACTTCTTCGACGAAGCGAGGCGGTTAGTCGAGAATGAATTTGGTCGGATCAAGCGACTGGCCGTTCTTCTTTACCATGTAATGAAGATGCGGACCGGTTGAAAGACCGGTGCTTCCGACAAGAGCCACCACATCCCCTCGCTTTACCCGTTGACCTTCTTTCACCAATGATTTGGCAAGGTGTCCGTATACGGTCTCGATGCCGTATCCATGATCAAGCTTAACCATATTACCCATTTTCGAGTCAAACGCCACCGTAACGACACGTCCCAGGGCAGGAGCTTGCACCGGGGCATTCGGGGAAGCGCCGATGTCTAGGCCATCATGCCAGGCTGGCTTCTCAGTAAACGGCGAAACCCGAGGACCGAAGGCGGAGGTGACCCATCCGCGCACCGGCCAAATAGAAGGCGTTGAGGCCCACTGAGTGGAGCGCTGCTCGGCAATTTGTGTAAGGCTCTGCAGAGTCTCTTCTTGTTGGGTGGCTTCCCGAACTAGGGCATCGATGCTTTCACGAACCTGCAGTGCAATTTCTTCAATGTTTTCTGCCGCGAAATCGGCCTCGGGCTGGTTCGTATCCCGAACTTCCGACACTTGCTGGCGCTGTTCTATGGCTGACGCAGCCGGACTCGCCCCCTGCACCGTCTCCTTACCATCCGGCATGGGGCCATCATCGCCGCCCCGCCCATTGGCTAGGTCACCCGTGGGCTTGGTCGTATCGATCCCCAGCATAACTCGAAGTCGCTGGTTGACCTCTCCCATGACCGATAAGCGCTTTTTAAGATCATCAATTGCAGAGGAAAAGGCCGCCGTTTGCTCACGCGCTCCCATGGCCTCAGCCCGAAAAGCTGACAGCTGCCACACCTCGCCAGTTCGAATCACGTAATGCGAAATAACGAGCAAGTCCGCGACAATCAGAACCGCGGCCAAGATCAAGAGCTTACGCATGAACTTCCGGGGAAAACTAAAGCGAAGCGGCTTCGAAGATGACCCTCGAAAGACAACGATGGTGTAGGCATCACTCGTTTCGGCCGTTTGGTGGCTCATATGACAGTCTCCCCTTCACGAATTACCTGAGGCTTCAGGCCAACCACTTCTGCAGTGTACTAATCTCAGACTGGATGGTCAACCCTTTGTTTCCAAATATTAATTTATTTGAATCAACTACTTATGAGTTTCAGCCTTGATCCATTCCAAGTATGGAGCGGACCCCCTGATGATGGGGAGGGCGATAATCTCGGGAACACTGTAACTGTGGTGCTCTCGAATAACTGTTTCAAGCTGCGAGAAGCGATCCAATGTGGTTTTGATGATCATCAGACATTCAGTCTCCACATTCACCACCTTCTCCCAACGAAAGATTGACTGAATGCCTCTCACAATATTTACACAGGCGGCCACCCCTGAAGATACGGCCAACTTCCCCAGTTCTTCCGCCTCCTCAACTGATGAGGCCGTCACAAGCACGACAATCTCAGAGCCCTTGGTCTCCACAACCACCCCATGATTAAGCAAATAACGTGCCTTCGGAATTCCATCAACTTCCGCGAAACAATAGATATTAAGGCGTTATAAACGATTTTGCGGTCATTTTCACCGGCGAATCAGCGATACAGCAGGCAGGATTTGCACACTTCGGCAAAAAACGACCACTTCCCGAAGAGCTCAGACCATCAGTTGCAGAAAATTATTCTCGAGTTCTTCAGCGTTCCAAGCCCTTCGCCTTCGCCTCTCTAGTAAACACCTGGCCTGGAAAGCTGTCCGTACGACGGAATTGAGAATGCGCCAGAGTTGACACTCCTTTTCTGGCTCCCTTATGATCCGGTCATACAGATGGAGGTGCACTGATGAGTTTTACAATTACGCCCAAGGACCTTAAGTCGAGGTTGGATAAAGGTGACAAGCTTGTGCTCGTCGATGTTCGAGAACCGTGGGAATATGCGCTTGCCAAGCTAGAGGGATCCGTTCTGGTTCCCTTGGCGACCCTTCAACAATCCCTCGGCAAGCTCGATCGCAATGCTGAAATCATCGCCTATTGCCACCATGGCATGAGAAGCGCAGATGCGACGGGATTTCTACTACAACAAGGGTTCGGAAATGTAAAAAACCTGATCGGCGGAATTGATGCGTGGTCTACCCAAGTAGACCCATCCGTCCCTCGTTACTAATCCACGCTTCTACCCGAGCTGTTCGCGGAAATACTCGACCGTCCGCCGAAGCCCCTCACGCAGATCCACCTTGGGTTCCCACCCAAGCTCCTGGTGAAGCTTCGCGGAATCGATGACGCTTCTTGCCTGCTCACCTCTCTTCGCTGGCCCATGCACTTCCTTGAATTCGACTTTGGTAAGATCGACAACAATTCGGAATAAATCGTTGACGGAGGTCTCGATACCTGTGCCGACGTTGTACACTCCTTCAACGTCAGGACCCATCGCCATCAAATTCGACTCGACGACATCCTCGACAAACACAAAGTCTCGCGTCTGGCGGCCATTGCCATTGACCACCGCCTGCTCCCCATGCAGCATTTTTTGAATAAAAATTGCGACGACCCCGGCTTCCCCTTCAGGATCCTGCCGCGGCCCATAGACATTGGCGTATCGAAGACTCACCACCTGAATCCCACTCAGCCGATGGTAGTAGGACAAATAATGCTCCCCGCACAACTTGCTGATGCCGTAGGGGGAGAGTGGCTGGGTAATGTGGCTCTCAGGCGCGGGGAAGGCTAGCTGTTCTCCATAGATGGCTCCGCCGGACGAAGAAAAGATGATCTTCCGCGCACCATGCTTCGAAGCCTGTTCAAGAACATTCAGGGTCCCCAGGACATTGACCTGCGCATCGAACATGGGGTCTTCTACCGAGCGCCGGACATTCATCTGCGCCGCCAAATGAAAAACGACCGACGGTCGTTCATTACGGAAGATCCGCTCCAACTTTGGATTTTCGATATCAAGCTTATAGAATTGCGCCACTTTGGGCACATTTCGTCGCTTCCCTGTGACCAGATTATCGACGACCACCACGTCGTGACCTTCCTGGAGCAGGCGATCCACCACATGTGACCCGATAAATCCTGCCCCTCCGGTAACCAAAACTTTCATACGTGCCCTCGCCTCTCCTTCATGACAGCCTTGAACGGACCCCAAACGAACAAAATCGAAGCTCAGCCTACACCTTCACGCCGCATCGGCAAAGCCTTTTCGTTTTGAGCTTGAGACCGAACCACTCCACCACGCCGACGAAACCACGCCAGCATTTCCCGATTCCCTTTGCGTCCCTCAATAGGCGACTCTATGCGGCCTGCCAACTCCAAACCCAGCTGATCGGCACAGGCCACCACTTTCTCAGCCGACCCCTCTCGCAACGCATCATCTCGAACGATTCCCCCCCGTCCGACAAGACCTTTCCCCACCTCAAATTGAGGTTTGATCAGCGTAATGATGCCGCCTGAATCCGTCAGATACGGCACGACGCAAGGGAGCACGAGCGTGAGTGAGATGAACGAGACATCGATGACGATCAGGCTGATCGGATCTCGAATAAAACCGGCTTCAAGGTACCGAATGTTGGTTCGTTCCTTGAGTGCGACACGCGGATCCTGCCGAAGCCGCCAGTCGAACTGTCCATACCCCACATCCACCGCATAGACGCGAGTTGCACCACGCTGCAAGAGACAATCAGTGAAGCCTCCAGTGGAACAGCCAACATCGAAACAGACCATCCCTTTCGGGTCTACCTGAAAATGGTCGAGCGCGGCAGCCAACTTCTCACCGCCGCGACCGACATAGGGTGATCCTCGTCCCGCAACCACCACCTGAGCGTCGGGAGGAATAGGTTTTGCCGCCTTATCAACGACCATTCCGTCCACGCGAACGAGGCCGGCAAGGATGAGTCGGGCGGCATCTTCACGACTCGTCACCAACCCCCGGCTCACAAGCGCACGGTCAAGCCGTTCTCGCTCTGGACGTATTTTTTGGGTCATATTAACGCTGAAGGTTGAAGCGCTGAGGGAAGTGGCAGCGCTGGGACTTACGCACTGACCGCACTGTCACGGAGAACGCTCGGGATCATCGTCACCGAGAGTAAACGCTTGAATCCGCTTCTTACCATCCTTTTCCTGCACCAGGATCTCAACCTTCCGCTCGGCGTCCTCCAGCATCTTGAGGCAGGTCTTCGACAACCTGATCCCTTCCTCGAAAATCTTCAGCGAATCATCGAGGGGCAGGTCGCCCTTCTCCAGTTCAGCGACGATCGTTTCCAATCTCGCCATGGCATACTCAAACTTAATCGCGGCCACACCATCTCCCTTGCAAGTTCGTTTTCGCACGCATTATTGCCCGCTCCCTCGGAGAGGTCAAGATAGGGAATGAGGCAACACCTCTTTGACGAGGCACAATAGCCGCCCCTCAGAAAGTCGAGCTTGGAGGACCTCTCCAACCGCCACCTCAGACGCACGCCGCACGACCTGTCCCAACGGAACGGTTTGAATGACACTGTACCCTCGCCTCAGGATCGCTAAGGGACTGAGGGCATCCAGTGCCGTCATGTGCGCCTCCACTGATTGCCTCCGGCAAAAAAGTCCTCGACGAGCCTCCTGCTCCAGCCGCTTACACAGTTGCGGAAGCAACACGACTGATGTCCGAATCCGGCTCCGCGGACTCTGTGCCAGTAGGGCATGATGACACTCCGCCATACCACGATGTAACAGGGTCAGACGCTCTGTGAGCGACCGCCGTAAGGCATCGCTCAATTCATCCAGCCGCTGAGCCTGCGCTTGCATCCGAAAGCGCATTTCTCGCAGGATTCCAAGCGACATATCCAAGCGATGGCGCTGCATGACCACGAAGGTCTGCATCGTGCGTCGCAGACGATCGTTCACCTCGTCCAACCGGTCAACAAGCTCATCCAACACCGGGACCACCGCCTCCGCTGCCGCAGAAGGAGTCGGAGCGCGATAATCGGCGGCAAAGTCCGAGAGAGTGACATCGATTTCATGCCCCACCGCGGAGACGACCGGCACCCGGGATTGGACGATTGCACGAACCACCACTTCTTCGTTAAAGGCCCAGAGATCTTCCGAAGCTCCCCCGCCTCGACCGACTATCAGCACTTCCACCTCTGGCACCGCACTCAACGCCGTTATCGCGGCTGCAATGCGCTCAGCTGCCCCATCACCCTGAACCGGAACAGGCGCAATCAGAACATGAACGAGCGGACAGCGCCGATAAAGCACGGCAAGAATATCGCGGATGGCGGCCCCCGTAATAGAAGTCACAATGCCGACCGTTCTCGGGAATGCGGGCAAGGGACGCTTACGCGCGTCCTCGAACAGGCCCTCATGCGCTAACCGTTCCTTCAGTTGTTCGAAGGCCAACTGAAACGCCCCGATTCCCTGCGGTTCGAGCGAATCGATGACGAGTTGATACTCACCTCGAGGCTCGTATACCGAGATGCGGCCACGCGCAATGATCGCCATGCCTTCCTGAAGCGTGAACCGGAGCCGCGCCACTCCCGACCGAAAGAACACGGCACGAAGCTGACTCTGCTCGTCCTTTATTGTGAGGTACAGGTGTCCGGAGCTCGGCGCACGAAGATTGGAGACCTCTCCTTCAATCCAGATATCCCGGAATTGATCTTCAAGGGAATCGCGAATGAGCCGCGTCACGTCGGACACGGAGAGGAGAAGTGGGAGCGAAGGATTACGCCCGGTCATGTCTCACCGAGCCACACGGAAGGGTCACGGGCACAACGATCAATCCACCACTCGGATTCGCTCGATAGACAGAGCTTTGCCGAGCGCACCATCCAGGTCAAGCAAGACCGCGCAGAAGACGGTCGGTCCCGATGCCACCTCGAAGCGGCGTGGCATCCCCGTGAGAAATTTTTCGATCGCCAACTCTTTTTTGATTCCGATGACCGAATGGAGCGGACCGGTCATTCCAATATCGGTGATATACGCCGTTCCTTTTGGAAGGATCTGCTCATCGGCCGTCTGCACGTGAGTATGTGTGCCCGCCACGGCCGTCACCAATCCATCCAGGTAATGCGCCATCGCCATCTTTTCAGACGTCGCCTCAGCATGCATATCGACCACGATGGCCGCAACCTGTGTCTTGAGACGCTCGACCTCTCGCTTGCCAACCTGGAAGGGACAATCAATCGTCGGCATGAAGGCGCGTCCCATCAGATGAAGAATCCCTAAGGATTCGCCACCCGGCGTCGTAAAAACATAACTCCCGCGTCCAGGTACGCCAGAAGGATAGTTGGCAGGACGTAGGAGACGCGGTTCACGCGGAAATACATCGAGAATTTCCTTTTTATCCCACGCATGATTTCCGGTGGTTATCACCGACACCCCGAGATCGAAAAGGTCATCCACCAGGTCCGGAGTGATTCCGAACCCGCCGGCCACATTCTCTCCATTGCCAATCACAACATCGATGTCGTGCTTGGCAATGAGTTTGGGAAGCAGGCGAGCCACGGCCCGTCGCCCTGGCTCGCCCATGATATCGCCGATCATGAGAACTTTCATGCCCACTCACTCATTTCGCGAAATCGACAAACCGACTCTCACGGATCACCGTGACTTTGATTTGGCCCGGATAGGTCAGTTCCTGCTCAATTTTCTTGGCCAAATCACGAGAAAGCTGGAAACATTCCGGGTCCGTCAAATCTTCCTGCTTTACAATCACGCGAATTTCACGACCGGCTTGGATCGCATAGGCCTTCTGCACACCTTTGTGGACAGTCGCTAGCGACTCCAATTTCTCCAGCCGCTTCACATACGACTCCAACGCTTCACGGCGGGCCCCCGGACGTGCAGCCGACAGTGCCTCCGCCGCCGCCACCAGCACGGTCTCCGGACAGATGGGCTCAACCTGTTCGTGATGCGCCGCAATGGCATTCACCACTTTGGCGCTTTCACCGTACTTCTTGGCGATCTCCGCACCGAGCATGGCATGCGGCCCTTCCTCCTCGTGGCTCACGGCCTTGCCAATGTCGTGCAACAAGGCGCCCCGCTTGGCGAGCTTCACATCGAGCTTCAACTCGGAGGCCATGATACCGCAGATATAGGCCGCTTCCCGCGCATGGTACAGATTATTCTGTCCGTAGCTGGTTCGGTACTTGAGCCGTCCCAACACCTTGACCAACTCGGGATGAAAATCCGACAAGCCAACCTCGAAAATCACCTTTTCGGCCTCTTCGATCATCAGCTTCTCAATATCTATCTTCACCTTTTCGACAATCTCTTCAATGCGGGTCGGGTGGATTCGGCCATCGTGCATGAGTCGCTCGAGAGATACCTTGGCGATTTCACGACGAAGCGGATCGAACCCTGAAATAATGACCGCCTCAGGCGTTTCATCGATAATGAGATCGATTCCCGTCGCCGCTTCGATGGCGCGAATGTTTCGTCCCTCGCGACCGATAATCCGGCCCTTCATCGCATCATTCGCAATCGGCACGACTGAAATCGTCGCTTCATTCACATAATCGCGGGTCACGCGCTGAATAGAACACGCGATGATCTCTCGCGCTTCTCGATCGGCATTTTCTTTCGCCTCTTCCAGCATGCGTTTCGCAAGACCGGCGGCTTCCAAACGCGCCTGGCTGTCCATTTCCTGAATCAGTTGCCGTTTGGCTTCCTCAGCGGTTAAGCTCGCCACCCGCTCGAGGGCCTCGCGATGCTGCTTCGCAGCCTGGGCACAGGCCGCTTCCTTTTGAGCCAACCCCTCTTCTCGCTTGAGAAGTTCCTGTTCGCGCTTTAGGGTTTCCTGATCGCGCTTTTCGAGAACCGTCATCTTCTTGTCGAGACTCTCTTCTCGTTGTGAGACTCGCCGTTCCGTATTTGAAACCTCTGCGAGCTTGGCTTTCTGTTCCTTCTCCAGTTCAATTTTTGCTTGGAAGACCAAATCCTTCGCTTCCAGCTTGGCTTCTTTCACCAAGTTCTCTGCTTCGCGCTGGGCCGACTGTACAACCTGCGCCGACTGATTCTCCGCGTCGGCTCGACGCGCCAATGCTGACCGGCGACGCAAGAACTCATAGGCACCCGCGCCTAACACCGCTCCCACCAACCCTATAATGATGTACGCAACGACGCTGAGAGAAATGGGAACCACCTCCCTTACGGCAGTGGGACAGCGCGCTGTCACCCTGCAAATGATCGCAGCCAGTGTTTTAGGGGAGCACGGAGCGTGGGAAAGGACTGCGTAAACGAGAAGGGGAAAAATCCTGACCTCTTGAGCCAGTGGAGACTGAGTCGAGGAATCGCTGTCGCTAATTCAAGTGGAGGGGTGGTCGCCCTCGACCTGAATCAATTCGCTTCTCACCTCGCAAGCGGAGATAACCTGACCGCTTGGTTGGGACAGGAACAGGTACCGGACAGAAAGTGCCCAACGGGATACGGGCGAGCATCTGCTCTCTGCCTATCAACACCGAGCTTTCATTCACCTGTTGCACAGACGCACACACATGGGCCAGCCGGCCAACCCATGCCACCATAACCACACTGAATAGCACGATGAAATTCAGCGATTCCATATGTTTAGCGCTCAAAGACTGTCTTGAGATTTTCCGTCCTTATTCGAAGCTTCCTTTCCTCTCCTGCTCTTGTTGACCCTCAGGTCAATACAACAGAGAAACGATAACAAAGGAGTGATGTGAAAGCAAGGTGAAACTCACCGGGACAACATGGAGGACGGCATTTGTTGATCGATTGAGTCCATCAGGGAGGCCATTCGGCGATCCGCATCGGCCTCGCCCTGACGACTCTTGCGCTCTGCCTCCATCAATTCGTGGGCGATATTGATGGCCGCGAGGACAGCCAATTTGGCCGGGGTAGCGGACCGCAGCCCAGCCGCCACATGTTTCATTTGCGTATCGACGAGGTCGGCAAGCTTCTTCACGTAGGACTCATCCGCTTCGCCGGTGATGCTGTAACGTTGGCCGTAGATCTCCACGTCAATGGTCTTAGTCAAACGCCACCTCCTTGGGTTCATCCAGGCATTCCAACAGATCGATTTCGCCGAGCACCTTTTCGATGCGCGAGCGGATATCCACCCGCTCCTGCTCCCATCGTCGATTCTCGTCGTCACGAACCGCAACCCGTTCCCGCGCCAGTCGCAACTCATCTTCCAACGACACATTCTTTCGCTTCAGGTCCTGAACGAGCTTCACCAAATCGCGAATCCGAATTTCAAGAGCATCGAGACGATCTAAAGTCATGGTATTTCCTCATGTCAAAGTGGGTGGTTCAACACACATAGCGATGGAGGCGAAATATAGGAAGTTCGCTCCGGCTTGTCAAGAAAACGGCGCCCACTATGACGTGCCATTATGAAGCCGCCGATATTCCCCGTAACTGCGCAAGACTCGCTTCACGTATAACCGCGTTTCTTGATAGGGGATGAGCTCAACGAATTCGTCTTGATCCCGTCCATGGTGCACCGCAATCCAATTGTTGACCGCAATCGGTCCGGCGTTGTACGCCGCCACCGCATACGCAAGATTGCCGTCATATTGATCGAGCAACTGGCCAAGGTACCGCACGCCAAGCCGAATATTGATTTCCCGATCAAACAATTCTTCCCGTCCCACCGCCGGAAATCCATGACGCTGAGCCACCGCATTCGCCGTGACCGGCATCAGCTGCATCAGCCCCACCGCTCCTACCACCGAGAGAGCCTTCTCGTCATATTGGCTTTCCTCACGAATGATCGCTGCGGCCAGGTAAGGGTCGACCGCGATCACACCCTGAGCCGCAATGGTGGGAACTAGTCCTGTCGGATAGGCCACAGTCCACAGGGCTGGCGTCGTCGGCAATCCGCTTCGTTCCAACTTCTCTCTAAAATGCACCTTCGCCACACGTAGTGCGGGATGATATGCCCCCACTTCACTGAGCAACGTGGAGAAGGCCAGCAGGACGTCCTGATCGCGGCTGTATTGTTCCGTCAAGAACCCCAGTTCACGGGCCGCATCCTGAGCAAACCCCAACGTCTTGAGTTCGATCCCCCGTTGATAGACCACGTGCCGTTCGATTTCGGGACGTCGGTTTTCCGGCAGGCGCTCACTGTCCTCACCCGCCGGAGATTCCACTGCCGCAACCATCGAAGTGGCCGGTGGCAAAGCGGAACGGCGCGCGGCCAGCTGGCAATAATAACTATAGGCGTAGCGCTGACAGACTCGCGCGTATTGCTCGGCCGCCGCCGCGTTTTTTTCGCGTTCATCAGCGCGCGCTGCCCAATACATCGCCTGGGGCTCGAATCCGTTCACATGCATGTCCACCACGACACGAAACGTCTCCCCTGCCTCTCGGTACCGGGCAGTTCGATACTGTACCCATCCGGCACGCCACAGACCTTCCGCACGCTGGCTCGCCGACTCGCCGAGTTTCGCGACCTGCCGAAACATGCCGATCGCGTCATCGAACCGCCCCTGATCCTCAAGCCACACCCCGGCAAAGAGATGCACCATCGCCCGTTGATCACCCCCCAGGGAACTCTGGGCTACCGATCGCGCCAGCTCAATGAGTCTGTCGCCCTGATTCTGTCGCAGATAGACTCGGGCCAACCAGACAGTGGCTTCTGAGGATTCTTGCACACGATCAGCAACCAGGCCGCGAAAGGCCTCCCGTGCCTGGTCATATTGCTTCAGCCGGACATAGGCCACACCCAACTTGAGCCGGGCATCAAATCGTCGAGGATGCGCCGGGCTCAACGCGAGGAAACGTCGCAGTTCTTCGACTGCCTCGCCTTGCATGGCCAACGCCAGGAACGCCTGGGCACGCAGCGCGTGGTCTTCAGCTGTCGGAGTCCACGCTTCCCCTCCAAGGCCCGTATCCAATCGCAGTTTCGCCTCGCGCGCTTCTGGCGCTTGCGGATACCGCAGCCACACATGCTTCAGGGCGGCGCGCGCGTCCGGAAGTCGATTCTCTCGAATATGGCACTCAGCTTGATGCGATAATGCGAGCGGTGCGGCCGGATCTTTATCCCCCAGTGTCACCGCACGCTCCAACCATTCCACGGCGCGAAAACAGACATTCGCCTGATACCAGGCCTCGCCCGTGCGGTACGCTGCCTTAGCGATCAGGTTCGAGTCGGGCACCAGCTTGGGGATGGTCTCGAACAATTCAGCAGCCTGGATGGGCTCGTTCAGCTTGAGAAGCGATTCTCCGATCCAGAGCCGAAAGTAATCGTCCAAGACTGGAATATCCGGTTGGGCAGCGCGAAGGAGTCTTAAGGCTTCCGAGGGCTCCCGCTCGATCAACAGGACTCCAAGGACCACTCCGGCCCGTTTCGCCCAGATGGTCGAGGAATACAGATCCATCACCGACCGTAACTGCTCGATTTTCAGAAGCATCGCCTGGTCGCGTTGTGTCGGAGCGCCTGAGCGCTCGTTGATCGCGACGGCCGAACGGAAACAATCTTCAGCAGCAACACAGGGAGCAGGGGCAAGAGGCAGTGCACGCGGTGATTCTGCCGTGGCTACCAGCAACCACGACAATAGGAAGCAGGCTGTGAGAGCCGCGAAAATGGTCCGCGAAGACAGTGCGGTCACGATCTCGTCCTGAGCAGAGGGTGAACCGACACCATTATATCGTAACGCGTCGCAAACGCGACCAGGTTCGCTTTGCTTGTGATAAGTTTTTTGCCTGTGCTAGGCTCCGGTCATGAGCCTGCCTGCCGCCATTCGGACTAATCTCCTCGCTTTGACCGAAAGCGGGATGGCCGCGTTCGTTGTTCCCCTTGGCTGGCCGGCCTTCCGCGCGCAACAAATCTTGCGCTGGCTCTACCAGGAACGTGTCCACACCTTCGCCGAGATGACGAATCTTTCGCAGCGGGAGCGTGCGCATCTAACCGCCTGCTGCACCATTGGGCGAACTGCTGACGTCCAAATCTTTACCTCACAGGATGGCACCAGG
Organism: Nitrospira sp.; assembly: GCA_040006855.1. Classification (GTDB taxonomy): domain Bacteria; phylum Nitrospirota; class Nitrospiria; order Nitrospirales; family Nitrospiraceae; genus Nitrospira_A. The sequence goes on along the minus strand of JBDTWG010000007.1, from coordinate 8,257 downwards.
AAATTCGTCTTGACACTGGCCGACGGCAATCAAGTCGAATGCGTGCTGATCCCCGACGCCGACCGGCTGACCCTATGCCTCTCGACACAGGTCGGCTGTACCCTCGATTGCGGGTTTTGCCTGACCGGCACGCTCGGACTTCAACGTAACCTGCGCCCCCATGAGATCGTCGATCAAGTTCTCCTCGCTCAAGACCATCTGGGCAAAGGCGAACGATTGACCAATCTAGTGTTTATGGGCATGGGCGAACCACTCGCCAATCTCGACGCGGTAGCCGATGCGGTCGTACGCCTCACCAATCAAACCTGGGGCCTAGGGTTTTCGGCGCGCCGTATCACCATCTCCACGGCAGGACTCGCCTCACGGATTCAAGACGTAGCTCCCCTCAAAGTGAACCTGGCCATCTCCCTGAATGCAACGACCGATGAACTCCGCCACCAAATCATGCCTGCCGCGAATCGGCTTCATTCGCTTCAGGCCCTGCTTGCCGCCTGTCGTGCGTATCCACTGGCAGAGCGTGATCGTCTGACCTTCGAATATGTTCTTCTTGCGGATGTCAATGATCATGCCGACGATGCCACGCGACTGATTAAGTTGCTCCGCGGGCTTCGATGCAAAGTGAATCTCATCGCCTTCAACCCGTTTCCAGGTAGTCTCTACCGACGCCCCTCGGACGCGGCGATCGAAACCTTCCAGAGCACCCTTCGCAAAGGCCACGTGGACGTATACCTCCGCCGCAGCCGTGGCCGCGATGTGTTGGGTGCCTGCGGACAACTCGGTCGCATTGAGGGAGCAACGCCTTCAGTTGCCTTGACACAGATTCAGAGCCGTTGTTAGCATGTTCTTCGTACATGCCTAGACAGAGCACAGCCCTCAGTTCGTTGCGCACCGCCTGGTCCGCTGTAGCCTTTGTACTCCTCATTCCCGTCATTTCTATTTGCCAGGCCCCTTCAGCCGCCGCCATTGAGCCCAAAGAATTCACACTTTCAAACGACATGAAAGTGATCTTAGTCGAAGTTCCGAAGGCTCCTGTCGCCACCGTACAGGTCTGGTACAAAGTCGGTTCACGAAATGAGGTTATGGGGCGGGCCGGATTGTCGCACATGCTGGAACATATGATGTTCAAAGGCACAGCAAAGTATCCCAAGGGCACCTTTTCCCGCCTCGTTCGCAAGAATGGCGGCATGGACAATGCCTTCACCAGTCAAGACTTTACCGCCTACTTTGAAAACCTGGCCGCCGATCGCGTCACGTTGGCGCTCGAACTCGAAGCCGACCGGATGCAGGGACTGATCCTCGACGCCAATGAATTCAAGACCGAGCGGGAAGTCGTCAAGGAAGAGCGGCGGCTTCGCAACGAAGATGATCCGCAAGGCGCGTTGGTCGAAGCCTTGTTCGCGCAGGCCTTTATGAGTCACCCGTACCACTGGCCGGTGATTGGATGGTTCTCCGACCTCGACGCGATGAATCTTGACGACCTCCAGCGCCACTACGACACGTACTATTCGCCGAACAATGCCACCTTGCTCGTGGTCGGCGACATCAAAGCGGACACTTTGCTCCCGACTATCGCCAAACTCTTCGAGCCGATTCCTAAAGGTCCGTCGCCCAAGCCCCTGGCGGTCACAGAGGCCCAGCAGCGCGGCGAACGCCGCTTTCTGTTGAAGCGCGAAGCGCAAGTGCCCTTCGTGATGATGGGGTATCGCGTGCCTAACTATTTCAGCGATGATTCCTATGCCTTGAACGTACTCGAATCTATTTTATCTCACGGCAAGAGTGCGAGGCTCTACCAGAGCCTCGTCTACGAGCAAAAAACCGCCCTGGCAGTGGGCGCGGATTACGGACTGATGCAGGCCGACCCGGGACTATTTTACTTTTATGCGGTAGTAAAACCCGGGGAGAAGGTCGAGGCCGTCGAAGAGGCGGTCATCAAAGAAATCCACCGACTCCAAACCGAGCCACCGAGCGAGCTCGAGCTTCAGCGCGCAAAAAATCAGATCGAAGCGTCCCACGTTTTTGAGCAGGACTCGAATTTCCGTCAGGCGATGCTGCTGGGAGAAGCGGAGACCATCGGCGCAGGATGGCGCAAAGTCAGTCAATTTGTGGAGCGCACCCGCGCCGTCACGGCACAGGACGTCCAGCGTGTCGCGGCCCAATATCTGACCGCCGATGTGCGCACGACGGGAACCTTGATCCCCCAACCTCCGCAAGCACAGGCGACTTCACCGATTCAGTCCCACTAGTGGGTAGGTCAAGATGACACGAGCACTGCACACGTCTCTGCGGCAAGGCCTCAAAGGGTTCCCTTCCTTAAGCGTGCTCCTGCTGGGAGCTGTCTGCACCACGCTCTGCATTCCCGTGGCATCCGCGCTGGGTGCCGAAATCGTCCCTACCCGTTCCATCACCACAAACGGCATCACGGTCTTGTTCCTGGAGCAGCATTTTATTCCTACGGTAGAAATTCATGTGCTCGTAAAGGTGGGGTCCGCTCAAGACCCGCCGGATAAAGCCGGCCTGGCGAATCTCACTGCCAGCCTGTTGGACGAGGGTACCGTCACCAGGACCTCCCGACAATTCGCCGAACAGATTGATTTTGTAGGTGGCTCGCTCGAAGCCCACGCAGCAGAGGATTTCACCACCGCCTCCGCCCGCGTCTTGAAGAAGGATGCCGACCTCGGCTTTGCGCTCTTGGCCGACATGCTTCAGCACCCGGCATTCCACAAACAAGAGGTTGAGCGGGTCCGCACGCAGATTCTCGGCGAGATCGTCAGCGATGACGACGATCCCGGCAACGTGGCCATGAAGGCCTTCCATCAATTGATTTTTCACGGCCATCCCTATAGCTGGCCGGCCCATGGCTCCGAAGACACGCTGAACAAAATCACGGTGGCCGACATTCAGCAATTTCATGCCAGAGAGTACTTGCCCAATCAAACGATCCTCGTCATTGTCGGGGACCTCACGCAGGAACAGGCAACGACCCTCGTTCAGAACCATTTTGGATCATGGAAAAAGGGGCCTTCTTCCCCGTACGTGCTCAAGAAGCCGGCCCCGATTGAACGCAAGATGGTCCAGCTCATCGAGAAGGATTTGACGCAATCGACAATCGTCTTAGGGCACACGGGCATCAGTCGGACCAATCCAGACTATTATGCCGTCACGGTGATGAACTATATCCTAGGCGCCGGGGGGTTCTCATCGCGCCTCATGGATTCCATTCGGGACAAACAGGGACTTGCCTACGGCATCATGAGTCACTTCGATACCCGATTGATGCCTGGCGCATTTTTCATCAATTTGCAGACAAGAACCGACGTCACCAATCAGGCCATTACCGGCGTACTGACCGAAGTGAAGGGGATTCGCGACGCACCGGTCACGGATCAAGAACTCAGCGAAGCCAAGTCGTTTATCATCGGCAGCTTTCCCCTGCGCGTCGATTCCAGCGCGAAGCTGGCGAACGTCTTGGCTCAAGTGGAGTTCTATAACCTCGGCTTGGATTATTTCACGCACTATCCCAAAGCCATCGAGAAGGTGACCAAAGACGATGTCCTGCGCGTCGCCAAACAGTACCTCGACCCGCAGCATTACGCTTTAGTGGTCGTCGGATCGATTGCGAAAGCCAAAGTCAAACAGTAACGCCAGCAGACCGACAGCCGACCCATACCAGGCCGAATCCTCATGGTTTCCACGACTCCACTGATCGATAAACTTTCCCGGGCGCGACACGTCCTTCGAGAGATGGGGTCGGTCGTCGTCGCCTTCTCCGGCGGCATCGACAGTTCGCTTGTCCTTAAATTGGCCCACGATGAATTGGGCGCGCGAGCCGTCGGAGTCACCGCCGTCTCTCCCACGTTTCCGGCTGCCGAACTCGAGGCGACACAGCTGATCGCCGCGGAGATCGGTGCCTGTCACCGCATCGTTGAAACCGACCAATTGGAGATTCCAGAATTCGTCCGCAATGACGCCACCCGCTGTTACCACTGCAAGACCGATTTGTATTCGCTTTTGGGCAAGCTCCGCGACGAATATGCGGCAAGCAGCATTGTGGACGGGACGAACGTAGACGATTTAGGAGACGACCGCCCTGGCCTGAAGGCCGCTCGTGAATGGGGCGTCCGCAGCCCGTTACTCGAGGCCGAATTCTCGAAGGCCGATATCCGTGAGGTGGCGAAGGAGTTAGGTCTGTCCAATTGGGAGAAGCCGGCGGCAGCCTGCCTCTCATCGCGTGTGCCGCGCGGGATCACCATCACGAGGGGCATCTTGTCCCGCGTTGAACGCGCGGAAGCAGTGTTGGCGCAAGAAGGCTTCCGCCAATATCGTGTGCGCGATCATGGAGACATTGCTAGGATTGAACTTGCACTGGAAGAGCTGCCGGACTTGTTGCGTCCCGGTCGGCGTGAACGATTGGCCGAAGCCCTGAAAAAAGTGGGCTATCGATTCGTCACGCTGGATCTCGAAGGATACCGCCAGGGAGGCGTCAGTCTCACCCCCCCGGCATAATCGGCTAATTTCGGCTTTGGTAGGTCTTGGAGAGGGCGTCCAGGGCTTCGTCTGCCAGGCGCCGATGATCAGCTTCCGTTAGGGCCCGTCCCACGACTTTCTCCGCCACCATCAACGCCAGATCGGTCGTCTGCGAACGGATGTCCTGAATCGCCTTGCGGCGTTCGTGCTCGATCTCACGGGTCGCATCGCCCTTGATCCGCTCGGCATCCACCGTCATGCGCTGCTCGTTTTCTTCCATCAAACGCTGAGCCCGCTCTTTCGCCTGTGCCAGTAACGCCTCGGAGTCCTTGGCGGCTGTCGCCAGCTTGGCTTCATATTCCCTCAGCTTGCGTTCGGCTTCGGAGCGGTGCCGTTCGGCCTGATCGAGACTGTCTTTGATCTTTTTCTCGCGCTCTTCCAGCATACCCAACAAGCTTGGGAAGGCATACTTGTAAAGCAGAAAGAATAAGATCCCGAAGGAGAGCAGCTCCCAGAAGATCAGCGACGAAAAGAAATGTGATTCAAATTGAGGCATAGTCTATGTACCCAAATGAGTTGAGGGTTCTGAACCGGGAATAGGTCCCCACGCCAGGGCTCGCCGGTCAATACGCTACTTGCGCAAGCCCATGATGATGAACGCAATGACCAGTCCGTACAGAGCGATCGCCTCGACCAGCGCGAATCCGATCCACATGTACTTGCCGACGCGACCTTCCGCTTCCGGTTGCCGAGCCACGGCTTCGATCATTTTCCCGAAAATGTACCCGATTCCCACACCGGCTCCGGCGAATCCCGCCGCCGCCAAACCCATGCCGACCAACGCTGCTGCTGCTGCATCCATTGTGTGTCCTTCCTCCCTTATGTAGACAATGCGACTTAGTGTGCGTGCTCGCTATGACCGTGCAGGGTAACCGCATCCCCTAGGTACACACAGCTCAGCACGGTAAAAATATAGGCTTGAATAAACGCAATACCGACTTCGAGTCCATTCATCGCAATCGTAAAGGCGAACGGCAGCCATCCGATGAGTAACCCGCCGCTGATCGCCAACCCGAACAACACGCCGAGGATGACATGGCCCGCGGTCATGTTCGCAAACAAACGCACGGCCAGCGAGATAGGCCGTGCCAGCTGGCTGATCAATTCGATGGGGATCATCAACGGCAAGAGCCAGCCCGGTGTGCCAGGCGGCACAAGAATGCCGAGAAACTTCATCCCGTGCAGGGAAAACCCCAACACTAGACTCAACCCATACACCCCGACCGCAAACACGGCGGTCACAATGATTTGACTGGTGACGGTATACGACCCGGGAATCAAACCAATGAGATTGGCAAAGAGAATAAAGAGGAACAACGTGGCGATCAGCGGGAAATATTTCATGCCCGGCTCGCCCATCGTATCCAAAATAATCCCACGAATGAACTCGACGATCAGTTCGGCCATGTTCTGCAACTTGCCGGGGACTAATTTGCGAGACGCTGCGGCCGAGATCATGAGAAACGCCACCAACCCTACCACCACCCACATCAAGATGACGGCTTTGTTGATGGAAATATCGATCCCAGCCGGAACCAGCGGAATCAGTTCGTGCAATTCAAAGGCATGTAGGGGACTTTCTTCCACGATGATCCTTTTTCGCTCACTCGATTCTGGTTAACTCTGCCATCGTTGTGCCGACCGATAGGCACTCCGAACACCGGCTGCAGCCCCCAACCCCAGTCCCATCACCATTCCCCATGGATTGGAATCGAGCAGATAGGTGTCGACGACCCAGCCCAGGCCTCCCCCGACAATCAACGCAGCAAGCAGTTCCGTCCCAATCCGGACAGCCTGTCCGAGCCCCGCATATAAAGGATCCTGAGAGGGGGGCATCACATGCTCACGCGCGGCACCCTTCAGCATAATGTGAGAGGGTGCACCCATCGGCGGGCGCGCCATTCAAGCAAATTCGCTGGGGCCTTGTCAAGAAGTTGGCCGACTATGCCCGAGCCGCTCGATGCGGTATAGTCCTTGTCTCGGCACCCCACCCCGTGAAGCATAGGGTCATGACGTCTTCCTCTGACAGGCGATTTCTCAGCGGACCGCCGCAACCGTTGGTGGTGGTACGACCACAACCGAACCTCGATGTGTTCGAACTGCATCGGCGACTGGCGAGGTCGGACCGTCATTCGTTTCTGTTGGAAAGCGCCAACGGCACCAACGCAACCGCGCGTTATTCATTTTTCGGAAACGATCCCTACCTCACGCTGTCGGGTCGCGCGCTGGAATACCGGATCGAGAGTGCGGACCAAGTCCGAACCTACAGCGGCTCCGCCTTCCAGGCCCTCCAAATGGCGCTGGCAGACTCGGCGATTGCACAACCAGACGGGCTACCGCCATTTTTTGGGGGCGCCGTCGGATACCTAGGATACGATCTCGTTCGCTCGTTCGAATCACTTCCCACGTTGGCCACCGACGATCTCTGCCTGCCGGACCTGCACATGATCTTTCTGGATCTCGTGGCCGCGGTGGATCATCAGACCCGCCTCCTGTATCTGATGTACTGCCCGCCCCTGTCACGATTCCAGGCCGAGCCTCGCGAAAAACTGTATCGCGAAGGCTGCGACCGATTGGCCGCATTGGAAGCACGCTTGACGAGTCCGATAGCTCCCCGCGCCTCCGCACCTTGGCCTGAGCATGCGATCTTTGTCCCAAGCCAATCACGTGCGGCCTATACGGCTCGCGTTCAGCGGTGCCAAGAGTACATCGCCGCGGGCGACATCTATCAGGCCAATCTGTCGCACCGCTTTACCCTCGATCTAGGGAACGCGGCTTCGAAGCCGGGATCCGCCGAATATGCCGCTGAGCTCTATCGCCGCCTTCGCCGCCTGAACCCCTCTCCGTTTGCGGGACTCGTGCAATTTGATGATCTCAGCCTCGTCAGCTGCTCACCCGAACGGCTCGTGCGACTGACCGGCTCGCAGGCCAGCATCCGGCCCATTGCGGGGACTCGCCCACGAGGCACAGGTCATGAACAAGACGAACATCTGCGCGCGGAGCTGCTCGCAAGCCCCAAGGAACGCGCCGAACATGTGATGTTGGTGGATCTTGAACGCAACGACCTCGGGAAAGTCTGCCGGTACGGCTCGGTGCGGGTCGATGAGTTCATGACCGTCGAGCAATATTCTCACGTCAGCCACTTGGTGTCCGACGTAACCGGTATTCTCCAGCCTGGCAGATCGCCGTTCGACCTCGTGAAGGCTGTGTTTCCAGGCGGTACCATCACCGGCGTTCCAAAACTCCGCTGCATGGAAATTATCGAGGAACTGGAGCCGACACGACGTGGACTCTACACAGGAGCGCTCGGCTACTTCAGTTGGAGCGGCGACCTGGATCTGAATATTTTGATTCGGACTCTGGTCCTGACCAAGAACCGCGGGTACCTGCAAGTCGGCGCCGGCATTGTGGCGGATTCGGACCCCGACCGTGAATATGACGAAACCCTCGCCAAGGCGGGTGCATTTTTCAAAATATTGGAGGCTGGCACTGATGTGGGTCTTTCTCAATGACCGTTTTGTACGCCAAGAAGAAGCCGTCGTATCGGTGTTCGATCACGGTTTTTTGTACGGGGATGGAGTCTACGAAACCCTCCGCTCCTACGGACCGCGCATTTTTATGCGCGACCAGCACCTAGCCAGGCTCCAGCGCTCTGCCGAAGCCATTGGACTGCACATCCCTATTCCGCTTTCGCAATGGCCGGATCTCCTCCATGAAGCCATGCGCCGCAATG
>JBDTWG010000006.1:0-26005 GCA_040006855.1 Nitrospira sp. | reverse complement strand
GCCAGCTGGTTCACACATGTTCGCCAACACATTCTCGCAGGTAGTCAATGTCGCCCGCCTCCTATCCAAGCCACAGTGCCTGTCCAGAGGATCGCCACAACCATGGTCCGTCTCATACCGACAAACGGCCCTATCCGGCTAGAGTCCAATTACCATGCAAATTGTCAATCATCTCTACCGGTCTCATCCAGCATGGTGCTATGATCCAAAAGTACGTACCTAGTCACTGAGCGATGACCACTGCACTCGATAAAGGGCTGACAGCACGCTGCAGTAGCCGAGTCACCCTGTGGCACTCACACATGTCGGAGGAGACATCTTGCTGATGACCCATCGGGCTCGTACGGCGCACAGGAGTCGCGCGTGACTTCGCCAGACCTGATAGCGGCCTTCCCCTCAGGAAGACACTCGACGATCGAGGCCTTTATTCGCACGCTCTCCGGTGAAGCCTCTATCGGCATCTTTCTGTCGGACCCCGAAGGTCACACGCTCTACCTCAACGACCGGCTGCGCCGCATTGCCGGACTCCCATTGACACCAACAGCGGGAGAATGTTGGCTCAATGCCCTTTCCCCGGAAGATCATGACCTCATCGGTGCCGAATGGGCCAGCGCCACCGACGAACATCGAAGCTTTTCACGTGAATTTCGCTTTCGACGACCTGACGGATCTATCCGGTGGGTCATGGCCGAAGCGTTCCCCTTGCGCACCGACGGAGGAGCCTCGACCGGATACGTGGGCATGGTCCGCGACGTCACCCCCCGACAACTGGCCATGGAAGCGCTGCACGCGAGCGAGGAACGCTACCGGAACCTGATTCTCACATCGCCCCATGCCATCCTCATCCATGCCGATCGGGCCACACTCTTCATCAATCAGGCCGGCACCAGACTCTTCGGACTCACCTCGGCACAGGACATTGAGGGACGACTGCTGACGGAATGTTTTCCAGAAGATTTTATCCGGGGGTTGCTCTCGTCAGAGAACTCCAGCACCTCCACGCCGGCGGCTCCCGTCGAACAACGATTTGTGCGACCTAATGGAACACACCTCGACGTGGAGATGGTCTCCACCCCGATCATGTTCGATGGACACCCGGCCGTTCAGGTGATTGCCACCAATATCACCGCACAAAAAGAAACTGCCGCCCAGTTGCAGCAGGCCAAGAAAACGGCGGCCATCGCGACACTGGCAGGCGGTATCGCCCACGAATTCAATAATTGCCTGACCGCCATCATGGGTTTCTCAGACTTGGCCCTACCGCTGCTTGTGCCGGACAGTCGACCCCATGGACATATACAGCAGGTCATCCTTGCTTCGAAGCGGGCACGAGATCTCGTTACTCAAATGCTCGTGTTCGGGCGCCAGGCAGACAACGTCAAACAACCGATTTCTCTGGACATTCTTTTGAAGGAAACGCTTCGAATCTTGAGAGGAAAGTTACCGGAGAACATCACGCTCCGCGAGTGGATCCCTGGAGCAACCAAACCCGTGTTAGCCGACCCAACCCAGATCCATCAAGTCTGCGTGAGTCTCCTAGCCCACTCCGAACAGGCCATGAGAATGAGCGGGGGAATCCTGGAAGTGCGCCTGGACAATATTCATCTCGCCGCCCCAGCGAATGGCCATGACCTCCCCCTCCCTCCGGGACAGTATGTGCGCCTCACCGTCTCGGATACCGGCGAAGGAGTGAGCCACGACGTCCAGGCCCGTCTATTCGATCCGTTCGTGACGCCCACTCCAGAGGGACACGGGACAGGGGTAGGGTTCTCCGATGTGCAAACCATCGTAAGCGAGCATGGCGGCACCTTCCGCGCCACCAGCACGGTCGCGCAGGGCACCACCATCGAAGTGTATTTGCCCGCGATGCCCCACCCCAATTCAGTGGTGGTCACCGAGCCGACCCCAGGGAGAGCTTCCAACCTCACAGAAGGGAAGGAATTCCTTGCCGAGCGAGACAAGGAGCGGTAAATTCACAGGGACCATGGGACCAAACCCAAACACCCACAGCAACCATCTCAGACACGTAGCGCCCTAATATCTCGAATTTCACACTAGAGGACATCTGCGAGGAGTGTTATGCCATCGGTCTTAATCGTGGACGACGAAGAGGCGATCCGCCGACTCATCCGTGAAACATTGGAACAAGCGGGCTACCACGTCCATGAGGCTTCTGACGGCAAAGAAGGTCTGACTCGCTACCGCCAATCGCCGGCCGACTTGGTGATCATGGACATCCTCATGCCTGACCAGGACGGGCTTGAAAGTATTTTGACTCTTCGGCGAGAATTTCCAGAGGCGAGAATCATGGCCATTACCGGTGGCAGCGACATGATCGGCATCCTGAACTTTCTGGATGTGGCCCGGATGCTCGGGGCTCGCCGCACCCTTCAGAAACCCTTCGAGATGCAACAGCTCCTGGATGCCGTGCACACCGAGATCGCCCGCTGACCAGCACCCGACCTGTACCATTCTCATTCCACCACTCCCGCAATGGCCGCATTGACTTCCTGCGGGCCGATCCGCACACTGACGGCCTATACCGTTTTCACGAGAATGAACATCATGATGATGTGGTGGACTCCGCAATTACACGCGCTGCTCGGTGGAATCGTCGTCGCAGTCGGGGCATTCGTGATGTGGGAACAGTTGGCCCCGATCTGGACGCTTATCTTTGCCGCAGGCGCGACCACGTTTCTCTGGTGGCAGGGACGGAGCATCGGAGCCGTCTGGGCCTGGACCACATTGGGGCTCGGGATTGAAAGCATGACCTGGCCGATTGTGACCATGATTCAAATCCGGATCGGAGGGAGTCAGCCGACCGAAGAACAGATGGGAACGATTCTGAATGCCGTCCTCTTTGGCCTCTTCTCATCAGTCTTCTGGGTCACGTTTGCCTTCGGACTCTTCAAACGTGTTCGAGAGGCGAACGCCCCACCACTTCCGCCACCAGGACCAGAAATGAGCTCGTTGCGGAACAAAAAGAAACGAACCCGCAGCTGAAGAGCTTCACCCCATGGTGACCGGATCAACATCGATATCAAACCGGAGGGCACCTCGCCGTGGTCCTCGTTCAATCACGGCAAGCGTTCGGGCAACTATCTCCGTTCCCGTCTCAAGAGAGACAGCCTTGATCAGAATCTGCCAGCAATGCCGGCCCCTAACCATGGCATGTGGGGCGGGAGACGGCCCCAGGATGACGGTCCTTGCCCCTTCTCCTCCCACACCCGGGAGCCTCTGAGCTACAACCGGCCGCCGGCTGTCCTTGGAGTCCTGGGCCTCCGAGCCGGCAACCTGCGCCCGCAACAACGCCGCCCAACGGCCGGCCGCCTGAGCTACGACCGGCTCAATCGTACCGGACACATCCAGCCTCACGAGATGCGTATAAGGGGGATATTGGAGCAGCTGCCGAAACATCAGTTCTGGGTCGAGAAAGAGCGCATCGTCTCCCTGGGCTAAGGCCAGCATTGCGTGATGATCCGTGAAGCGAGTCTGCACCATGATCACTCCCCCTGCGTGAGCAGGTCGAGCCAGTTCGGCTGCGTCGACAAGACTATGGTACATCCGCTCTGCCGAGCGAAAATCGGGGATATGGAGTCCGGCATCCGCATCCGGCACGGCCACGAAAGCCGCCAGTGAATGGAGACCCAATCGAAACAACATTTGCGTGCCGATCACAATATCGAGATCGCCTGCGGCAAGCAGACGACGAAACGCCCGCGCATCGGCTGGGCGACGGATCGTCTCGCCATCCACACGACCCACACGCGCCTGAGGGAACATCCGCCGAACCGCCTCTTCGATCCGCTCCGTACCAGACCCCACCAGTTCCAGCTTGAGAGACTGGCATTGGGTGCAATGATCAGGGACGGGTTTCGTCCGCCCACAATAGTGGCATCGCATATGATTGCTGTGCTTGTAAAATGACAACGTGACGCTACAGGCATCGCATCGCGGCATGGCGCCGCAATCCCCGCAATGCAGAACAGTCGCAAACCCTTTTCGATTCAGATACACAACTGCCAGTGCGTTCTGTCGCAAGGCCTCGCGGAGGCCGTCACACAGGGGAGGCGTTAAGCACGTTCCTGGCATAGACGCGAATGCGTATTCCCTCTGATCGATGACCCGAACACTCGGAGAAGCCAGCGAATCCCGATAGACATACGCCGTCACCTCTCCTTGTCGAACCGCCGACCAACTCTCGAGCGAGGGATGGCCTGAGGCCAAGACCAACAGCCCATGATCGGAGACGGCACGCCGGCGAGCCACCTCTCGGGCATGGTAACGAGGCACCTGCTCTTCCTTGAGGGATGCATCATCTTCTCCCTCCACCCACACCAGTCCCAGTCGCTCAATGGGCGCGAAAGCGGCCATGCGGGTGCCGATCACGATCGTCGTGGAAGCGTGTTGAGCCGACGACCATACCGCGGCCCGGGCTCTCGCCGTCAGGCCACTATGCAACAGCAGCGGCTGCTGTCCGGTGGCTGCAAGGGCTTCTGTCAATCGATTCGCATGCTCGACGTCACCCGTGATGATCAACACGCGTCGCCCACGACGAAGCGTGTCCTGAGCAGCCTGCACCAGACACCACAGTCTCGTGTCACAACCCGCCTGGACCAGCAAGGAAACGAAAACATCCCGCGAAAGCAGCTCACTCACTGTAGCCGGCCACGAGGCCGCTTCGAGTGGCGGGTGCGCGATCCCCTCGAATGCCAACTTCTCAGGGAAGGTCTGGCTTGCCACCCCCGCCGGGTCCTTCTTGCTGCGTAAGGGTCGCGGATTCATCGCCTCATCCCGGCGAAGGACCAATCCTCTTCGGCTAAGCGCCTGCAACGTTCGCATCACCGAAGTCTTGTCGCCTTGCGTGAGGGTAGCCGCCGTGATGCCTTTGGGACGCCGAGAGAGGCGCAAGAGCACCTGCATGTCCAACTCTCCCATTCCTTCGGGAGACGACAGGCTGGCCAACCCTTGCTCCGTTAGGAGATACCGTACCTGACTCCGGCCCGCCTGACCGATTGGGGGCGACACGAGCTTGATACATTGACCCCACGGTGCGGCATATCGGTCGGCTACCCAGCGGCTCAATTCTATTTGACTAGCTGTGAGATGTTCGTCTGGAGATGCATCGGCAAGCGAGCGGATGGCTTTCATTCCACGATCCGGCGCTCCGGGCGGGAGGCGGGGATGGACCGCAATGACAAGGCCGTGAAGGTCTTGGGCTCCGAATGGAACGATTACAGACTGTCCGACCACTACTTTGCCCTTGAGTTCGGCCGGGATCAGATAGGTAAAGTGCCGGTGGAGTCGGCGAGGCAACACCACATCAACATAGGCTGGGCAAGCAGGAGGCGGAATCGTGGGAGGCACGGATGGCCGCTGGTCGAGCATGCGGCATTCTAGCAACACCAGGTCGACGCAACAATGACGGAGTCCGGGAGATCGACCTCCGAATCACGTTGCGGCAGAACAATTTGTGGGCACATTGAAACGATGAAGGGAAGCAACAGACACCGACCAATGTCGGCTGACATCCGGTCGGGAGCCAGCCGCCACGATGGCTTACAACCCAGGCGGGGCCGAGGTCAGATCACCTCCGGCAGACGCAGCCGGTGTTGCTAGTTCCGAAGAAGGAGCGACATGGTCACTCCCTGCCTCCGACGGGGTGGGTCCTATCGGAGTTGCGGGTGTCGGTACCACAGCTGCCGCTTCAGCAGGCGCCAAGCCCATTTCGTTAAGACTCACTTGAGCTGGTTTCGGCTGGAGATCACCCAGCGGCCTCTTCACTGGCTGCGCCGGCGATCCTTCTTCCGTCGACTCGAGTACAATTTCGATGCGACGGTTCTTCTTTCGGCCTTCTTCGGTTGCATTGCTTGCGACTGGGCGACTCGCTCCATAGCCCACAGCAGAAAGCTTTGCAGAATCCATCCCACCCTTCGCAATCAGGTACCGGACAATATCGGCTGCACGCGCCTTGGACAACTCCCAGTTCGTCGGAAACTGTCCCTTCAGAGTCGGACCGATCTCCATGTTGTCGGAGTGACCCTCCACTCGAATTTGCTGATGCTCGGCATTAGTCGCTAAGTAATCCGTCAATTGCTCGAGAATCGGCATCGCAGCGGGCTTGATCTTCACTTCACCGGATTCGTATTCTAACTGATCCGCCAGATCATCGAGGTTGATCTTGGTGACCCCACGAGTTCGCTCGATCCGTACCTTGCTTATAGCGCGAGGCTCTGTCGACAAGGATGAAGGGACTCCCATGTTCCCAGCCATCACCGGCTGTACGGTGGCTGCCGGAGAATCGAAGTCCACACCATCGGATGGCATCGCCTCGATGAGCGAAGTATGCTTGGACCTGAGGCGATCGCCGATCAGAACCCGAGCCGTCGCTTTGGACAAAACCGCAGCAGCTGTATGAGGCTCTGTCGAAAGGATCTTCACTTCGCCGATTCTCCGCTCAGGCAGTCCGCCGCCCGTACGGAACACTTCCAGAGCATCGCCGGGACGAAGGCCTTCGTCCTGCCCCTTGTCTAGGTACACCAGATTTCCCTGCGACACGAGTGACATATTCTTATCGGACTGCAACTCAACCACCATCGCCTCGACATCACCCGCCGGTGGAGAGGCATCGACAGCGTCTTCCGCAGAAGGCGGAGTAAAACGCATGACCGGATCGCCGGGCGAAAATGAAGCAAAAGATCGAACTACTCGCACACCGACCACCTTCGGATCTAATTGAATGACTTGCACAACACCCAACCGATTAATGATATAGCCTAGGTACTGCTTGGTGATGGGGTGAAACACTTTGCGTGAGCGCCGATACACGGTGTAGAGATCCCCCAGGGCCGCGTCTCCTGGATTTTTCAATTTGAGATACAGCGTATCCGTCCCCGACCAGCCGATCATCATTCGATTGCCGGAGAGCTGATTGTCCCCGGTAATCACATTGACGACGCCCTCCAACGGCATTTCCTGACGGATCGAGCCGGCGGCAAAAGTCAGGGCGGCTTCACCCAACCTCACGCTTTGGGCGTTCTGGGCATGGGCTGACATGGACGTGACGGCCATGAAACTGAAAGACAGGATGATCAGACTGGCGCGCATGGGTAATGTCCTCATGTTGGTCACACCTCGGAGGGTTTGCCTGTAGCAACCTTAGCAAACAGCAGGGGGTTGTCAAGAAACTGCCCAGCGCTGCACAGTTTGATTGCTATACGCAGCAGATGCTATCGTAACACCTATTACTGATGTGAATTTTCAATAGAATAACCATACGCGACGTGGCGCTACGTGAGGTGACAATATGGGAACGGAAAAACGTCGAATCAACACCCAATTGCCTCGCAGAACCAAGGTTCGGACCGCAACGCCCATGGCATCTGAGTGGGATATCAGTGCCGAATCCCCACCAAGCGATCTGAGAACTCCGTCCAACAAGATGATGCCACGCTCCGCGAAGAACCAGCCGCCAGCCGAAACATCAGCCGTGATACCCCCAAATACGGCACCCCGCACTCGCGCATGACCGTATTCGGCCTCTCCTCTAACTGCTGGACAGTATTCACTTTCTAGGACTTTCGGGACTAAAGAGCCTAGGTCCTTTGTGCGCTTGCTATTAAAAATAGGCCGGGGCTAAGATTCCGACCTCTTACAAGCCCTCAAACCCATTGAGGTTCGAACCCATGACCGGTTCCGAGCTCCTCTTAGAGTACCTGAGCCGATATTTTCCAATTCTGCTCTTCGTGTTCATCGCGTTTGCGTTTGGCGTGGGCACCCTATTGATCAGCTATTTCGTTCAACCGAAGTATCCTGAGCCGGAAAAATTGTCCACCTATGAGTGCGGATCTGAACCATTTTCTGATGCTCGAATGCCGTTTCCTGTTCGGTACTACATCTTTGCCATGCTGTTCGTGATTTTCGATGTGGAAGTCATCTTTCTGTATCCCTGGGCCATCGTTTTCAACAAGATCGGCCTCATCGGTCTCGTGGAAATGTTGATCTTCATCGGACTCTTCCTCGTCGCCTATGTCTACGCCTGGCGAAAAGGAGCTTTGGAATGGGATTAATTCAGCTCGGAGGCCACGATAAAGACGGGAGTCCCGATGTCATTACCTTGACTGTCGAAAAGGCCGTCAACTGGGCCCGAAAGGGTTCGTTGTGGCCCATGACATTTGGGCTGGCTTGTTGCGCTATCGAAATGATCGCCGCCGTCTCGTCGCGGTACGACATGGATCGGTATGGAGCGGGGGTGTTCCGAGCTTCCCCCCGCCAATCCGACCTTATGATCGTCGCCGGCACCGTCTGTCGTCGCATGGCCCCGGTCATTCGCAAAATTTATGACCAGATGCCAGAGCCGAAGTATGTGATCGCCATGGGGTCGTGCGCTACATCTGGCAATATTTACGACAGCTATAGCGTGGTGCAGGGAGTCGACCGATTCGTGCCGGTCGATATCTATGTGCCGGGGTGCCCTCCGACTCCAGAGGCCCTATTTGATGGCATTCTGAAACTCCAAGAGCGCATCATGCAAAAGCGCGTGTTCCTCACCCAACCCAAAGAAGTGAAAAACGCCTTGAAGGTCTGACGGGCAGAACACAGTTAATGAGTCACCTGGTCAAACGAATTGAAGAAACCTTCCCCGGCGCCTGCATCAAGGCAGCGGAGTGGCGTGGGGATCTCGCCGTGACTGTGAAGAGGGACGCGTTGCACGATGTGGCCAAGTTTCTGCGGGACGAACCTTCCTTACAGTTTGACTATATTGTCCACGTGAGCTCGGTGGACTGGCCGGATGACGAGGAGCGCTTCGAGGTGGTCTATGAATTCTATTCCATTCGAACCCGTCAGCGTATCCGCCTGAAAACACGGGCTCCGGAAGCGGATGCTGTCGTGGACTCCTTGACCGACCTTTGGAAGGGCGCCGATTTTATGGAGCGGGAAGTATACGACATGATGGGGATCCGGTTCCGCAACCATCCTGATCTTCGCCGCATTTTGATGCCGGATGAGTATGAAGAAGGCTACCCTCTACGAAAAGATTTTCCGCTTCGCGGCAGGGGGTGGCGCGATACATTCGAGTTCTTGGATGAACCGTCCCGTTAGAGCGATTTTCACTCAGCCACTGACCGAACATGGCACAATTCGAAGACCAACGAACCACAGTCTATAAAGTCGACCCCGAGCATCCTGAAAGCACGACGCTTCCAACGCTCCGGACCGAAGAGCTCCTGTTGAACATGGGACCGCAGCATCCCAGCACGCACGGAGTACTCAAGGTCATTCTTGAACTGGAAGGTGAGCGGCTGGTCAAGTCGACTCCGGTGATGGGCTTTCTCCACCGCGGCGTGGAAAAGCTGGCAGAGGAAGGCACCTATCATCAGTTCATTCCACACACGGACCGCCTCGATTATGTGTGCGCCATGTACAACAACTTTGCCTATTGTCGAGCCGTCGAAAAATTGATGAACATCACAGTGCCAGATCGCGCCGAATACCTGCGCACCATCGTCGCAGAAATCCAGCGCATAATCGGACACCAATTCTGGCTCGGCACACAAGCGCTCGATATCGGCGCGATGACCGTCTTTTTTTATTGCTTCCGGGATCGGGAAATTTTGCTGGACTGGTTCGATGAACTCTGCGGCGCCCGTCTGACGACCAGCTGGTATCGTATCGGCGGAGTCGAGCGGGACTTCACACCGTCTCTGTTCGCCAAACTCAAGCAGTTTCTGGATTACTTCCCACCCAAGATCGATGAATATGTGATCTTCCTGGAGAAGAATCGCATCTGGCTCGCGCGGACGAAAGGCGTGGCGGTCATTTCTGCTGAGGATGCCTTGAGTTTTGGGTTAAGCGGACCGACCCTCCGTGGATCGGGTGTCGATTACGACCTTCGCAAATATGAACCCTACTCCGCCTACCCAAAATGTGAGTTCAGTGTCCCGGTTGGAAAGAACGGTGATACCTACGATCGGTATTGGATTCGCGTGCAAGAGTTGTATGAAAGCGTCAAGATCATCCGCCAGTGCTTGGAGCAAATCCAAGAGGGGCCGATTATGGCCGATGTCCCCAGCGTGACCCTTCCCCCAAAGGAACGGGTGTTCACCAACCTGGAAGCCATGATTCAGCAGTTCAAATTGTTCTCGCAAGGATTTAACGCCCCGCCGGGAGAAATCTATTGCGGGACTGAGGCACACAAAGGTGAGTTGGGATTCTATATCGTCAGCACGGGCGGCGGGAAGCCGTACCGACTGAAAATCCGGGCTCCCTCCTTTATCCATATGGGGGCGTTCGACCATATGTCGAAAGGCTACATGATCGCCGACGCCGTGACGATCTTCGGCACCTACGATATCGTCATGGGGGAATGCGATCGATGAAGACCGATACAAAGGAAAAAGTGCGAGTCGACAGCGAGCGCTGTTGTCCGCTTACTTTTGACTTGAGGTGATTTCATGGGTTTGAAACCAGCGACCAATCCAGACGTCGAAGCCGCCACGATTGAATTGTCCATCGATGGACGAACGGTTGCGGCCAAGGACGGCGTCTCGCTCTACGATGTGATCGCCAGCACCGGCAAGATCATTCCTGCCATGTGCTACCACTATACGTTCGATCCGTTTGGATCCTGCGGCATGTGCTTGGTCATGCAGGAAGGAAAAAAGGCGCCGGTCCGGTCGTGCACCGCCAAGGCCGCAGCCGGCATGGTTGTCCGCACCGAAGGCGACGATCTGTTTGCGGCTCGGAAAAAAGCCGTGGAAAAGCACCTCTCCGTCCATCCGCTGGACTGTCCCGTCTGCGACGCCGACGGACATTGCGAGCTGCAGGACATGGCCTTTCAGCATGGGGTGACGAACCTCGCCAATGCTAAACAAAAGTTCATCCCCGAAGACACGCGCAGCCTGGTGCTCGACTTCAACATGAATCGCTGCATCGCCTGCGCCGAATGCATCAACGTCTGCAAAGACGTCTTGATGATCGACGCCCTGCAGTTCATGAAAAAGGGCGGCTTCAACCAGGTCGTACCTAAGGGCGATCAACCTCTGGCTTGCGAGTTCTGTGGCGACTGCCTGGCCGTATGCCCCGTCGGCGCCATCACGAATAAATACTCCAAATATCTCTACAAGCCGTGGCAGATGAAGAAAACCACTACCACCTGTAACTACTGTGGCGATGGCTGCCAAATCCATCTTGAGACCAAAGATACCGAAGTCGTTCGGGTCACTTCCCCGCTCTCGTGGAAGAATAAATGGGGTGACCGGGCGGAAACCAGCAAAGGCCACGGCGGGATCTGCGTCCGTGGACGATTCGGGTTTCAATACATCGACAGTGAACAACGCTTGCGGCAACCGCTCATGCGCAAGGGAGACGTGCTGACGGAAACTCCATGGCTCGACACCATGCAGAGCGTGATTGATAGGCTGTCGGACATCCACCGCAAGCACGGGCCGGAATCAATTGCCGGACTCATCACTGCGCGTTGCACTAACGAGGAGCTGTATCTGTTCCAAAAACTCATGCGCGCCGGGTTTCGGACCAACCAACTCGATAGCAGCGCCCGCTATGGACATCTCAATTATGTGCACGCCGTGCGCCATGCCGTCGGCATCGGACGGCCGCTCAATGACTGGGAAGACCTAACAAAAGCCAAGGCCGTGCTTGTGATCGGCTCCAATATTACAGAAACGAATCCGTTGACCTCCGTCCGCATCAAGGAAGCGATCCGCGTCTACAGTGCACAGGTCATCGTCGTGGATTCGGCCAATACTAATATCGCGCAACTCGCTTCGCATCCGCTGTTAGTAAAACCGGGTACGGAAGGGCTGCTCATCGATGGGCTGATCAAATCAGTCATCGAACAAGACCTGATCGATGAACCGAGCACGACACGGCACCCACAGGCATTCGCGGCCTTGAAGCAGGCGATGGAGCACGTATCGCTGAATCAGGTGTCAGCACATACCGGTATTCCGGCGGAGCAGATTCGAGAAGTCGCGGCCATTTTCGCGGAAGCCCCGCGCGCAATTGCACTATGCGCAGAAGGCATCGTCCGTCGACCAAACGGCTACCAGAACGTCCTGAAACTCATCGACCTTGCCTGGGTGACCGGCAAACTGGGCCAGCCTGGATGCGGAGTGACGACGGTGACCGAGGAAATCAATGAACAGGGTGCCGTCGACATGGGGGTCGCGCCGGAGTTCCTGCCCGGACAGGCCCGCTTCGACGACCCCAGTGCTAGGGAGCGATTCGGCAAGGCTTGGGACGTCACCCTGCCGGCCGGCAACAGCGGCGCGAATCTTCTGGAAATTCTGTCCCGCATTCGGAGCGGTCAGATCAAGGCACTCTATGTCATCGGGGAAAATCCCTTGGCGACGTTACCCGCCTCATTGAATGTGAAGGAGACGCTTGAAAAGTTGCAACTTCTGATCGTACAAGACCCCTTCCTCACCGAAACGGGTCAACTGGCGCATATCGTCCTCCCAGCCGCAACCTATGCGGAGAAAGATGGGACCTTCACAAATCTGGAGGGTAAAGTCCTGCGCGTGCGTCAAGCGCTAGACCAGTTGGGAGAAAGCCTACCGGACTGGCACATTATGACTTCGTTGGCCAACGGTCTTGGGTATGAATGGCCCTATGAATCTGCGCAAGACGTGCAGAATGAAATCATGAAACTGCTCCCTGGCTACTACAATCTCGGCCAGCCCCGTCGTATTGCGCCCTCGGCCGACGCGTATTTGTCGAACGGCTATGCGTCCGAAGTCGAAAGCCGGTATCGCAGCCAGGTGTTGAAGCAGTCATCGAACGATGCCACTCGGCCCTTCACGCTCGTGACAGGGCAAGTGCTTTATCACTCGGGGAAAATGTCCACGCGAGCCTCTGGGCTCATCAATATTGAGCCAAACACTGGTCGATTGCGGATGAATCCGGCCGATCTGCAACACCTCGGCCTCAACGAACAATCCACCATTCGCCTGAGCTCACAACAGGGCGCGGTGCAGCTAGGCGTGAAAGCAGATCCCGATGTCTTGCCCGGATCGTGTTTCTATCCGGAACATTTCAATGAGCCGCCGGTAAAAGATTTGATGGCCGTTGAGGCTGACAGCGTGACGGGAGTGCCATACTTCAAGTCAACGCGCGTGAAGATTGAAAAGGTTGGTGCGTAAGAGTAAGCTCGTCCGTCTTTTTGATGTCGTCAGAGGGTGGTGAGAATGAGTGTCGGGGCATGGACCAAAAAACTTCTTGAAGCGGCGTTGTTCTACGAAATCTGGGACGCCATGAAGGTCACCTTCAAGCACATGTTCCATCGTCCGATCACTTTTCAGTATCCGCGTGAGCAGCGGACGATTCCAGATGGCCATCGCGGCGCATTAGGACTACTTCGTTACGACGACGGACATGAGCGCTGTGTCGGTTGTGACCTCTGCGAAGCGGCCTGCCCCTCCCGTTGCATTAAGGTGATCAGCCATGAAGACCCCAGCCGTCCGCTGCAGCGTTACGCCACCGAGTTCTATATCGATATCACCAAATGCGTCTTTTGCGGCTACTGCGTGGAAGCGTGCCCCGTCAATGCGCTGGCGATGACCAAAATGTATGAATACTCCACGCACGACAAGCGCACCCTGCTCTTCGACAAGAAGCGGCTCTATGAAATTGGCGAACGCCATCTTGAAGACGCCAAGAAATATCTGTATGCCCATAACCAAGAAAAAAACTCGGAGGAGAGCCGGGAGTATCGTTATTACTTTCCGCAGTCGGTTCTCAAACCCACACAGTCACAACCCAAACATTTGAGTTGAATCTACCGTTATGGCCTTCGTGTTTTTCGCGTATTTCGCAGTGGTGAGTATTGTCGCCGGTATTCTGACGGTGTCGCTGAAGCACCCGGTGCAATGCGGCCTGGCGCTCCTGGCCCTACTGCTCCACGTCTCGGGTCTGTTCATCATGCTGAACGCCGAGTTCTTATGGGCCGTGCAGGTGATCGTCTACGCAGGCGCCATTCTGGTCCTGTATTTGTTTGTCCTCATGTTGTTGAACCTCAAGACGGACGACCGTTACTTCCACGCCAAGACGCCGTATCTACTGGCTCCCGCAGCCATTGGATTGATCTACCTGCTGTTCTTGTTGGTGCGATCACCTTTCAGTGGCGCAAAAGGCGATGCGACCTCGGCGGCCATCCTGCTGAACGGTGATGCCCATGCCATCGGCATCAAAATGTTCAGCGAATACTTACTGCAATTTGAAATTATCGGTGTGTTTCTAACGGGCGCCATCGTCGGTGCCATCGTCCTAGCCAAGACGCCCAAATCGATCGAGACGAGGCGCGACGCATGATACCTTTGTCCGCCTATGTGGCCGTGAGTGCGGTGTTGTTTGCGACGGGGTTACTCGGTGTGCTGATCCGTCGCAATTTCATTATTGTGCTGATGTCCGTCGAAATCATGCTGAACGCGGCCACCATCAACCTGGTCGCCTTCTCCCATTATCTCGACTCCATGCAGGGACAGATCGTGGCACTCTTCATCATCGCCATTGCGGCGGGAGAAGCGGCCATTGGACTGGCCATCATTATTGTGGTCTTCCGCAGCAAAATTTCGACCAACGTCGATGAAATGAATCTTTTGAAGTGGTAACGTGTCCGACTCTATCGATCTGATCGTCAAACTGATTCCCCTCTTTCCGTTGGTGGCCGTCCTCGTGAATGGCCTCTTCGGACACCGCTATTCCCACGACCTGGCGCACCGGTTGGCGTGGGGCTCCGTCCTGCTCTCATTCCTCTGCTCCCTTGCGGTCTTCACGGACATCCTGAGAACGGGAGCGGCTCGTGAAGTGGTGGCGTACAAGTGGATCTTCGGCGGCGATCTCACGATCAATCTTGCCTTTTTGATCGATCCCCTGACCTGCATCATGTTGCTGGTGATCACGGGAGTGGGCTTTCTCATCCACGTGTATTCCGTGGGATACATGCATGGAGAATCGGGCTTCACGCGATTCTTCGTCTATATGAATCTCTTTATGGTTTCAATGTTATTGCTCGTCATGGGCAACAACTACGTCGTCCTGTTCATCGGATGGGAAGGCGTCGGGCTTTGTTCCTATCTTCTGATCGGCTATTACTACGACAAAGTCTCCGCCGCCAAAGCCGCCACCAAAGCCTTCGTGGTCAATCGAATCGGCGATGCCGGATTTCTCCTGGCGATCTTCCTCGTGTTCGTCAACTTTCGGACACTCGACTATACCCAGGTCATGCAAAATGCCGCTCAACTGTCGCCTGAAATGGCCACAGCTATTGCGCTCTGCCTCTTGATCGGCGCCGTTGGAAAATCGGCACAACTCCCGCTCTATACCTGGCTACCCGATGCCATGGAAGGCCCGACCCCAGTCAGCGCTCTTATTCATGCCGCCACCATGGTCACGGCCGGCGTCTATATGATTGTCCGCAATCACGCCATCTTCGATCTGTCACCTGTCGCTATGACAACCGTAGCCTGGATCGGTGGCCTCACAGCTCTCTTCGCAGCGACGATCGGGCTGGTCCAAACCGACATCAAGCGTGTCTTGGCCTATTCCACGGTTAGCCAACTCGGCTATATGTTCCTGGGATGCGGACTCGGCGCCTATACAGCCGCGGTGTTCCATCTCATGACCCACGCCTTTTTCAAGGCTCTTCTCTTTCTGTCCGCCGGCTCTGTCATCCATGCACTGTCCGGCGAGCAGGATATCCGCAAGATGGGGGCGTTAAAGTCGAAGATTCCTTGGACACACATGCTCTTTCTGATCGGCACAATTGCGATCGCAGGTATCCCGCCCCTGGCGGGATTCTGGAGTAAAGATGAAATCATGGGCCATGCCTTCGTTCACCAGCATTATCTCCTCTATGGCATGGCCGCGGCCGGCGCTTTTTTGACATCCTTTTATATGTTCCGTCTGACGTACCTCACATTTTATGGAACCTCGCGGCTGGATCATCACACCGCTGAGCATGTCCATGAATCCCCAATGGTGATGATCGGCCCTTTGGTGGTCTTAGCCACGCTGTCCGTCATCGGCGGTTTCCCAGGCGTCCCGCCCGAAAACGGCTGGTTCCATCATTTCCTCCATTCGGTCGCCGGAGTGGCCGGTGAGGAGCATGCCACCGCACCTGTCGTGATGTTCGCCCTAATGGGCACCGCCACCGTCATCGCACTGCTTGGCTGGGGGCTCGCCCATTATTTTTATAGCGGCCAATCCACTGCGGCTGATGCGCTGGCCAACCGAATGCCCGGCGTGTATACGACCCTGCTCAACAAGTACTATGTCGATGAGCTCTACGACACCCTGTTTGTGGAACCGACGAAGCGAGTGGGGCAACTCTGCGATTGGTTCGATCGCACCATCATCGACGGCCTTGTTCGGTCGGTAGACCGTGGAACCGACGCCAGCTCAGCCGCCATTACCTGGACCGAAAAACACGTTGTTTACGCATTCCTGAATATTATCGGCTATGCCAATCACCAACTGGCTCGCTCATGGCGGCGGCTCCAAACCGGTATGGTGCATCAGTATGCGGCCATTATTGTGGCGGGACTATTTATTCTCGTGCATATTGTTTTTCTCATTTGGACCGGAACCGGTTCTAGCGGCTATTCGTCACGCTGATGCAGTGGAGTTTTTGGACACACGATGCTTGAAGAGTTTAGTTTTGGTTTCCCCATTCTCTCGTACTTGATCTTCCTTCCCTTGGTTGGGGCAGCCCTCCTCTGGTTGATCGAAGATGAAGATCTCGTCAAAACGACTGCCTTGGGCATTACCTTGGTAGAACTCGCACTTGCGAGTCTCGTATTGTTGCGCTTCGTCCCGGATTCCGCGGCGATGCAGTTTGCCGAACATGCCCGGTGGATGCCGGCGCTCGGCATCGGGTATCACTTGGCGGTCGATGGCATCAGCGTGCTCTTTGTCGGCCTGACGGCCTTCCTGACCGTGCTGGTCGTGATCTATTCCTGGGATACGGTGCGCAACCAGCTCCGCCTCTACTTCATGGCGCTCCTGGCACTGGAGACCACTACGATCGGCATCTTTGTCTCCATTGACTTGATTCTGTTCTTCGTCTTCTGGGAGCTCATGCTCATACCCAGTTATTTCTTGATCAAATTGTGGGGCGGCGGACCGGAACGGCATTACGCGGCACTCAAGTATGTGCTCTACACGCTCCTCGGAAGCGTGTTCATGCTGGTAGGTATTGCATTGCTCGATATCAATTATCACCAGTGGGCCGTAACCCATCACCTTGACGAAGTCTATTCGTTCGACCTGCTGCAATTACTGTCTGTCCCGATTCCACTCTCACAGCAGATTTTGATTTTCTGGCTCATGTTCATGGGATTCGCCTTCAAAGCGCCGGTGTTCCCGTTTCACACGTGGCTCCCCGATGCCCTGGTCGAAGGCCCCATCGGGATGGCCGTCATGCTGGCAGGCATGAAATTGGGCACCTATGGATTTCTTCGCTTTACCTTCCCGCTGGTTCCAGATGCCTCAAAAAGCGAGGGCGTGGTCGCCATCGTGATGGTGCTGGCCCTCACGGCGATTCTCTATGGAGCGGTCGTGGCGCTAGTCCAATCGGACTTCAAGCGTCTCCTCGCCTTCAGCAGCATCAGTCACTTAGGCTTTGTCGTGGTGGGGCTTTTTGCCCTGAATTTTCAAGGCTTGCAGGGCAGCCTGTTGACCATGATCAACCTAGGATTCAGCACCGCCGGTTTGTTTTTCATGGCGGGTTTCCTATCGACCAGGCAACAGAGTTCTCACTTGTCCGCCTTCGGAGGATTTGCGAAACAAGTTCCGCTCTTAGCCACCTTTCTCCTATTGATCGGCATGGCCTCCATCGGATTACCCGGCACGAACGGATTTGTCGGGGAATTCCTGATCCTCCTCGGCGCGTTTAAAGCCAAATGGTGGTATGGCGCCGTGGCCGTCCTCGGCGTGATCTTCGGAGCAGCCTATTTTCTCTGGTACTACGAACGTGCGATGCTCGGTCCCCTGACCAAAAACGTCTCAGCAGCGGTCAAAGATTTGCAGATGCGCGAGATCACCATTGCGCTGTCGCTGTCGATTATGATCTTGTGGATCGGTCTGTACCCGTCGCCCTTCCTGCGCATGATGAACGGATCGATTCAGGCCCTCGTCGACCGGCTGGATCGTGCGAAAGTGGCCTCAGTAGACAGCGTCGTCCACGTGCCGCCGAAATAAGAAGACCATGGCTGAATACACACTGCTCATCATTTTATTTGCTCCGTTTGTCGGGGCCTTGGCCTTAATCTTCGTCTCCAACCGGCAACTCTCACTAGTGCGAGGCATTGCGGCCGGTTCCGCTTTCGTGTCCCTGATCGCGTCGATGTATCTCTTTTACGCGTACGATCCACTGAAAGGCGGCTTTCAGTTTCTTCAGCGAATTGAATGGTCTCGTCAGCTGGGAATTTCGCTCCATCTGGGCGTGGACGGAATCGGCACTCCGCTGGTGCTGGCCTCGTCCATTTTGCTCTTCGCCGGCATATTCGTCTCGTGGCACATCAAGGATCGGATAAAAGAGTTCTATATCTGGATCTTGATTCTGGCCGCCGCGACGATCGGCGTCTTCATGTCGCTGGATCTCTTCTTCCTGTATTTCTTTTACGAAATGTCGGTCATCCCCATGTATCTCCTCCTCGGTATGTGGGGCAGCCACACCAAGAAGTACCTCGAGATGACGGACCCCGCGGGTCTGAAGCTGCGAGACTCCGTCGGATTTATCTTCAATTTCGGCGCAAACAGCAAAGAATACGCGGCCATGAAGTTGGTCCTGTTTCTCTCAGCCTTTGCCGTCGCAGCGTTGATGGGCATTCTGCTGATCTACAAATTCTCAGGGCTCAACACCTTCGATATTTTGATCCTTCGGGAACAGGCTCATTTCTCCGGTCCGCTAGCAACAATTATCTGGCTGTTGATCTTCTTCGGGTTTGCGTCGATCGCCCCGATCTGGCCATTGCACTCCTGGTCCCCGGTCGGTCATGCGGCCGCACCGGCGGCGACTAGCATGTTGCACGCCGGCGTGTTGATGAAGTTGGGACATTTCTCGATCATTCGGGTTGCGTTCGAAATTCTTCCTGAAACGACGCGTGAACTCATGCCGATCGCGGCCGTCCTCTGCATCTTCAGCATCATCTATGGGGGATTGGTCGCTTATTACGCGAAAGACACCAAATATGTAATCGGGTATTCCAGCTCCAGCCACATGGGCTATGTGTTCCTCGGGATGGCTGCGCTCGACTACATCAGCCTCAGCGGAGCCGTCATTTACATGTTCGCTCACGCCATGGCCACTGGGATGTTGTTCGCGATGGCAGGGTGGGTGTACGACCAAACACATACCAGAGATATTCCTTCGCTGGGAGGCCTATCTAACCGCATGCCCTTCATCTCCGCGGCGTTTGTCATTGGCTGCATGGCCTCGATCGGGATGCCCGGCACCGTGAACTTTATTGCCGAAGTCATGATCATCGTCGGCAGCTGGAACAAGTATCCGTTCCAAGTCGTAGTTGCCGTCTTAGGTATCGTGCTGACGATGGCCTACCTGTTCAAGATGATGCGCGGGCTGTTTTATGGATCGATGGCGGAGAAATACAGCCACTCGCACGATGCCGTGACCGTCATCGACCGCATGCCCCTCCTGATCATGATCACCGTCAGCATCAGCTTCGGAATTTTCCCGGGCCATCTCTACTCAGTCGTCCGGTCAGGAGTCGATCCGTTGATCGCCCGTATTACCAAGGTCGTCCCGGTCGCGGAGCATCCCATGAACAGTCCACGTGCGACCTCACCCACTGTGCCCCTCTCCACGTCCACTGAGGCCATTGCGAAGGTAACCCCGCGATGACGTTTTCCCTGACTCTTTCAGCCAGCGACCTTTTACTCCTGCTCCCAGAGCTGTTTCTCACCGCATGGCTCTGCGTGGTCCTAATCGCTGATTTTTCTTTTAAACGGATCGTGCAGGAGCAGCTGGCCTACCTCACTATTCTGGGGCTTCTCATCACACTGGCCTGCCTGGCCTGGTTTGACGTCACCGGCATGACCGGCACCCTGTTCGGCAAAATGTTCGTCTTGGATCGTTTAGCCATCTTCTTCAAGGTGCTTATTCTGCTGGCGACAATCTTGGTGATACTTCTGTCGATCGACTACGTGCACCGATTCTCCTTCTTCCGTGGCGAATACTACTTCCTCGTCGCCATGTCGGCGCTGGGCATGATGTTCATGGCCTCCGCAAACGACCTCTTGTCTCTCTTTGTCACTCTTGAATTCGCGACCTTTGGCTTCTATGTGCTGGTGTCCTATCTGCGTAACGATATGGCTTCCAACGAAGCAGGGCTCAAATTTTTTATTCTGGGCGTCTTTGCGGCAGGACTGCTGGCCTATGGGATCAGCCTGGTCTTCGGTGAAACGGGCAAGCTAGTCTTTTCGGAGATGAGCGGGGCAGCTCCGACCACCGGACTGGTCATCGGCTTCCTCCTCATCTTTGCAGCCTTGGGGTTCAAAATCGGCGCCGTTCCGTTCCATTCATGGATTCCCGATACCTATCAGGGTGCCCCCACCCCGGTGACCGCCTTTTTGTCGATCGCTCCCAAAGTGGCCGCCTTCGCGATTCTGCTGCGCTTGTTCTTGGTGGCGTTGGCGACCTTCAAGCCAGCCTGGACGTTGCTCATCGTCGCAGCCTCCATTCTCTCCATGACGTACGGCAATATCGTGGCCATTAGCCAGCGAAACATTAAGCGGCTCTTGGCCTATTCCGGTATCGCGCAAGTCGGCAATGTGTTGATCGGCTTGGCCGCCGGAACCAAAATGGGGACCGACTCCATTTTGTTCTATCTGCTGACCTATCTTTTCGCGAACCTCGGCGCCTTTGCGGTGATTATGGCCATCAGCAATGCGGTGGGAAGCGACGAAATCGAGGATTACAGCGGACTCAACCGGCGCTCACCGTTTCTAGCCTTTGCCATGCTGCTGTTCCTATTGTCTTTGGCGGGAGTGCCTCCGCTCGCCGGGTTCATCGGGAAGCTCTATATTTTCGTCGCGGCCATCAAAGAAGGCCTCTACACTCTGATCACGGTCGGGCTCATCAACATCGTCATTTCGATGTACTATTATTTGATTGTCGTCAAAAAGATGTACATCAGCGAGCCACTCGATTCATCTCCCATCAAAACCACCGGTCCCCTGCGGGCGGTGATCTACGTTGGACTCGCCGGGACGCTCGTGATCGGTATTTACCCACAACCATTCCTCGATTGGGCCGTGGCTGCCACGCTCATGTTCTCCAATTTCGTTGCCCCTTCGGCCTCCATCCCTCCGCCCGTCATGCCGTTCGGAGGATAGGAAGCGGCTTCGTTCCACTGCGCTATTTCATTCAATCCCTTCGCATATCAATCCCCTCTGTTAGAATACGATTTGCAGTCACTAGGGCGCCACGCTACAGTTTACGAACACCTGAGCTCCAGCAATTGACCCTGCCCGGATCTCGCATGGGTATGCACGAACCAAACAACCAGCCGGCCGCCGACCACCTCGGCGAATCCTCGCTTCCCCTCACTCCTTGGGGCGAGCGCATTCTGGCACGAATGCCGTTCCTCGCCCCGTTGGTGCACACATTTCAAAACCGATCGATTGAACATCGCGTGTTAGCTGGGTTCGGACTCGTGTTTACCGGCATCCTGGTGATTTCCGCTATTTCGTACCGCAACATGACCATCCTCATTCGAAACGGCCAGCAGGACCAGCGTAGCCACGAATTCATTCAGGTACTGGCCGCAACCAGTGAAAGCATGGACGAGGCGGAGAGCGGCCATCGACGGTTCTTGGTCACCGGTGACGACGGATACCTGGCCTCCTACAACACCCTGCGCGCACGCGCGCCCGAATATATCGGCTACCTGCAAAACCTCACCGACAGCGGTAGCACCCAACGGGAACGCGTGAATGAGCTTGAAGCCCTCATCGCGCAGCAACTCCATAAGGAACGTGCGGCCATCGAACGACGTAACGAAACGGGATTCGAATCGGTGCGAGCGATGGCCTTGGCCGGGGTCGCCAAGACTGAACTCGATTCCGCCCGACATCTGCAAATACAAATGGAACAGGATGAAACTAGGGCCCTCGCGCAACGCGTCGTCGAATCCACAACGACCACCCGCTCCAGCATTATCCTGCTGACCATCGGCGCTCTCTTGCTGTTCGTGCTGCTGGCCGCCGTCTACTACTTGATCCGCCATGACGTGACCGAACGGCGGCGAGTTGCCGAGGAACTCCACCGGCGTGGCGAACTCTTGGAAGCGGCTAACAAAGAATTAGAAGCCTTCAGCTACTCCGTGTCGCATGATTTGCGCGCCCCGCTGCGCCATATTGACGGCTATGCCTCGCTCTTGGCCAAGGCCGCAACCGTCTCGTTGGACGACAAGGCCAAGCGCTACCTGCAGACGATTTCGGAATCAGCCACCCGGATGGGGCAACTGATCGACGATCTGTTGGTCTTTTCTCGCATGGGCCGGCAGGAAATGTTGCACGGAACGGTCAATCTCAACCAATTGATTACCTCGGTGCTGCACGATCTCCGACATGACTTGCAAGATCGGACGATCTCGTGGACAATCGCTCAACTCCCTGAGGTCATCGGAGACGCGGCGATGTTACGGCAGGTGTTTGCCAATCTTGTCGGCAATGCCATCAAGTTCACCGGGACCCGACCTCACGCCACCATCGAGATCGGAAGTCGACAGAGTAGTGCGGAAGAAGCAGTGGTGTTTGTACGCGATAACGGGGTAGGATTTGATATGCGGTATGCTAATAAACTGTTCGGCGTCTTTCAGCGACTCCATCGAGCGGATGAATTCGATGGCACCGGCATCGGGCTCGCCAATGTCCGCCGCATTATTCACCGCCACGGCGGGAAAACCTGGGCAGAGGGCACGCTCGGCGAAGGCGCTACGTTTTTCGTCAGTCTCCCCATGACAAGGCCGACAGCATGACCACCTCCAAACCTATACTACTGGCCGAAGACAATCCGCGGGATGCTGAACTGGCTCTGGCGGCCATGGAAGAGCATCACCTGGCGGACAAGGTCATCCTCTGTCACGACGGCGCAGAAGTGCTCGATTATCTGTATTGCCGTGGGCACTTTAAAGCACGCCTCCAGGGAAACCCGGCTGTTGTCCTTCTCGATTTGAAGATGCCGAAAGTCGATGGACTCGAAGTGCTGCGCACCATCAAGGGCGATGCCGCCTTAAGACCTATCCCGGTGGTCATGCTGACATCATCGCGCGAAGAGCGGGACCTCGTCGAAAGTTATGCCCTCGGGGCCAATGCCTATGTGGTGAAACCGGTGGAATTCCACCAATTTCTCAAGGCCGTCAAAGAGCTCGGTGTGTTCTGGGGAATGATCAACGAACCGCCTCCTGAAGGGGCAAGCCGTTCAACCGGCCGAGCTACATAACCCCTTCTTCGGCACTTTCATTCCGATAGACTTCATGACTGAGCCCCTGCGATTCATCCATCTCGAAAGTAATCCCGCCGACGCGGAGCTGATCTCTACCACCTTGCGAGATGCCGGCATTCTCTGTCAACCGAAGCGCACACAGACACGTGAGGAGTTTCTCGCCGCCCTACGACAAGACGGAAGCAGCTTCATTCTTGCCGACACCTCAGTCCCGGGATTCGACGGAGCCGCCGCGCTCGCCCTGACCCGCACGCTGTACCCCGACATGCCGTTCCTGTTCGTCTCAGGCCAGCAGGGCGAAGACTTCGCCATCGATTTGATGCAGCAGGGAGCCACCGACTATATATTCAAGCAACGCTTGGGGCGTCTGGTGCCGTCCATCAAGCGAACACTGCGTGATCTCGACGAAAGACTCGAGCGCCGACGGGCAGAAGATGCCCTCCGCGTGAGCGAAAAGCAATTTCGGCAGGCTCAAAAAATGGAAGCCGTCGGTCGTCTCGCCGGAGGGCTCGCGCATGATTTCAACAATCTGCTGACGGTGATCATGGGCCATAGCCACGTCCTCCTGGGAGAACTCGCCTCGAGCAATCCGATTCGCGCCAAAATCGAAGAGATGCAGAAAGCCGGAGAGCGAGCCGCGACCTTGATTCGGCAACTCATGGCCTTCAGCCGGAAACAGACCTTAGAACCGAAAGTTTTCCCGCTGAATGCGGTCGTCGGCAATATAGAAAGTATGCTCCGGCGCCTCATCGGCGAAGACATTCAACTGGTCATCCGCCCTGATCCGCACGACGGCCACGTAAAGGCGGATGCCGGGCAACTCGAGCAAGTCATCATGAACCTGGTCGTGAATGCCCGTGACGCCATGCCCAGCGGCGGGCTTTTGGCGATCGAAACATCACAAACCGAACTCACACGCACGCCCATGCACCACCTCCAACCCTTGCCGCTCGGACAGTATGTCAAATTGACCGTGACCGACACCGGATGCGGAATGGATGCAGACGTGCTGTCGCACTTGTTTGAACCGTTCTTTACCACGAAGGAAGAGCACAAGGGCACCGGACTAGGGCTGTCGACCGTATTCGGGATCGTCACAAGCTGCGGAGGCGGTATCGACGTGTGGAGTCAGGTCAGACATGGCACCACCTTCGATCTGTACTTTCCACGCGCCAATCCACAAGCCATGATGGCGAATACCGCGGAATTATCAGGAAACCTCCGACAAGGATCGGAAACGATTCTTCTCGTCGAAGATGATAACAATGTCCGTGATCTAGTCCGAAACGAGCTCGCCAAAACCGGCTATCAGGTCCTCGAAGCCAGAAACGGGGTCGAAGCCTGTCTCACCGCCACGCAACATACTTGTCATGTGGATCTGCTCCTGACCGACGTAGTCATGCCGGGCATGAATGGCCGCGAGCTGGCGCAACATCTTTCTGTCATCAAACCCAATCTGCGGGTGCTCTTCATGTCCGGCTATCTGGACGACATCTCTGTGAATAGAGGGATGGATCCGCATCGAACCACGTTTCTACAGAAACCCTTCACACCCGACCTATTGCTGCGCACCGTGCGCGCATTGCTCGATTCGTCCTCGCCGGGAACCGGAATCTTCCGACAGTCGTCCTCTTCATCCGGCTCCGTTCCACGACCCGCACAGGCCTCGTGAGGCGGCGCACTGACTCGCCGACAGGATATTCGCGCCGGAATTGACCCTTGTGCACATCCTTTTTATACTGAGGACCCAGAGAGTGGCTGCTGCACCTCACGTGTCGAATCGATGAAGGGATCCGGTGTTGATGCTTGCCAACCATCTACCATCATCACGACTCGCGCAGCGCCTCATGAATCTCTGCGCTTGCCTGATCACCCTTTCTATCGGTGGATTTCCTCAGAATGAATCCGCGGCTGCGAGCGAGGTATCCTGGGAGCGGTTGACTGCGGGAATCCAGGTGGCGCTGTGGAATCCTGCCAATACCTGCCCTCAGGTCCCGGCCATGCTCATCCTTCAGGTCGACCCGGAACGCTTTCGGTTCTCGATTTATCACTTTCGTGATGAAGGACTCCACACCCCCCTCTCGATTCACGGGTGGCAGCAACGCACCGATGCCTACGTGGTCTTCAATGCGGGATTGTTTCGAGAGGACTATTCCTACTTGGGATTGCTACTCAAAGAGGGACGTTCACTTGGCGGCAAGAAGCATCATTCATGGCAAGGGTTGTTCGCAGCCGAACCGACCGACAACAAGCTCCGGAAAGCTCGAGTCTTGGATCTTGCTTTCGACGGATTTACAGAAGAGGCCCCCAGCTATCGGGAGGCGGCGCAGTCACTGATGTTGCTCGACCGGTCCGGCAAGCTCCGCGTACGGAACAGCGGGAAACGCGCCTACCAAACAGTCGTGGCAGAAGATAGCACCGGATCCATTCTTGTGATTAAGACAGTCGATATTGTCTCACTTCATGACCTCGCCGACTGCCTGCACCAACACATGCCCTCGATTCAGCAGGCGATGG